>JALORJ010000002.1 GCA_025459035.1 Burkholderiales bacterium | reverse complement strand
TGTGCCTGGGGCTGACCGACCCGGACGCCGGGCGCATCGTGCTCGCGGGGCAGCCGGTGCCGCAGGCCGCGCGGGAGGCGCGCGTGCGCATCGGCGTCGTGCCGCAGGAAGACAGCCTCGATCCCGACTTCACGGTCACCGAGAACCTGCTGATCTACGGCCGCTACTTCGGGCTCGACGCGGCGGCGGTGCGCGCACGCGTGCCGTGGCTGCTCGAGTTCGCCGGGCTCGCCGCGAAGGCCGACGCGTCGATCCGCTCGCTGTCGGGCGGCATGAAGCGTCGGCTGTCGCTCGCCCGTGCCCTCGTCAACGACCCCGATCTGGTGTTCCTCGACGAGCCGACGACCGGCCTCGATCCGCAGGCGCGGCACCTGATCTGGGAGCGCCTCAAGCAGCTCGTGGCGCAGGGCAAGACGCTGCTGCTGACGACGCACTTCATGGACGAGGCCGAACGCCTGTGCGACCGCCTCGCGATCGTCGATCACGGCGCGCTGGTCGCGCAGGGCAGCCCGCGGGCGCTGATCGCGGCGCATGTCGAGCCCGAGGTGGTCGAGGTCTACGGCGACGGTGCGCCCGCGTGGGCGACCGCGGCCGGAACGCGTCTGGCGGATCGCTGCGAGGTCGTCGGCGAGACCGTGTTCTGCTACACGCGCGATGCCGCCGCGCTGCGGGCCGACCTCGCGACGCGCGGAACGGGACTGCGCACGCTGCATCGCCCGGCGAACCTCGAGGACGTCTTCCTGAAGCTGACCGGCCGTGACCTGCGGGACTGACGCTCGATGACGCACGCGTTCGTGCCGGCTGCCGCGAGGGGTGCGCGCGCCGGCGATTCCCCCGATCGGTCCGCATGGCGGGCGCCGGCATGAGCGGCGGCGGGTCGCGCCTGGTGCCGCGCCGCAAGGACTTGCGCGCGCCGCGCGTGTCGCGCCGCTTCGTGCACGTGTGGCGTCGCAACTTCCTCGTGTGGCGCAAGCTCGCGATCCCGTCGCTGCTCGGCAACCTCGCCGACCCGCTGCTCTACATGCTGGGGCTGGGCTTCGGGCTCGGCGCGCTGCTGCCATCGGTCGACGGTGTGCCGTACATCACCTTCCTCGCCGCCGGCACCGTCGCGTACAGCACGATGAACAGCGCGACGTTCGAGGCGCTGTACTCCGCGTTCTCGCGCATGCACGTGCAGAAGACGTGGGAGGCCATCATGAATGCACCGCTCGACCTCGACGACATCGTGCTGGCCGAGGCCCTGTGGGCCGGCTCCAAGAGCCTGCTGTCGGGCTGCGCGATCCTCGTGATCATCTGGGTGCTGGGGCTGTCGCACGCGCCGCAGACCCTGTGGATCGTGCCGATCGCGTTGCTCGCCGGAACGACGTTCGCGTGCATGGCGCTGGTGATGAACGCGATCAGCCCGAGCTACGACTTCTTCCTGTACTACTTCACGCTCGTGGTGACGCCGATGACGCTGCTGTCGGGCGTGTTCTTCCCGGTGAGCCAGCTGCCCGTCGCGATCCAGGGCGTGTCGTCGGTGCTGCCGCTGTACCACGCGATCGCGCTGGTGCGCCCGCTGGTGTCGGGCACGGTGCCGGACGCGCCGTGGATGCACCTAGGCGTGCTCGCGGCCTACGGCGTCGTCGCGTTCTGCCTCGCGCTGGTGCTCACGCGTCGTCGCCTGCTCGTCTGAATTCGCCCCCGACCCCGGACCTTCGATGGCCTACAACTGGATCAAGACTTTCCACATCCTCTTCGTGACGGCGTGGTTTGCCGGCCTGTTCTATCTGCCGCGCATCTTCGTGAACCTCGCGATGGAGACGCACGCCGCCGCACGCGATCGACTGCTGCTGATGGCACGCAAGCTGATGCGCTTCACGACGCTGCTGTCGGTCCCGGCAGTGGTGCTGGGGCTGTGGCTGTGGCTGGGCTTCGGCGTCGGCGGCGGCTGGCTGCACGCGAAGCTCGCGCTCGTGATCCTGATCGTCGGCTACCACCACATGTGCGGAGCGACGCTGCGCCGCTTCGAGCAGGGCCGCAGCACGCGCTCGCACACGTGGTTCCGGTGGTTCAACGAGGTGCCGGTGGTGCTGCTGCTGGGCGTGCTGATCCTGGTCGAGCTGAAGCCGTTCTGACGGTCACAGCCCTTCGGCCGCGCGCGCGGCCTGCACGGCGGGGCGCGCCTGCATGCGCTGCATGAACGCCTGCACGCCGGCGCGCGTCGCGGGCTTCGGATCGTCGGGCAGCGCCCACGTCATCGTGACGTAGAAGAAGCAGTCGGCCACCGAGTAGCCGCTCGTCAGCAGCGTGTCGCGTCCGCGGAGCACGGCGTCGTAGCGATCGACCGTCTCGTCCAGCCGCGCCTGCAGCGTCGCCTTGGCCGCGGCCGGGAAGGTTGGGTTGTGCAACCAGATGTACGCCATGTGGATCTCGGTCGCGATCTCGTTCAGCAGAGCGGCGAGGGTGAAGTACTCGCGCGTGCCGGCGGCGGGTGCGAGCTTCGCGGCCGGGTACTGGTGCGCGATCCACAGCATGCACACCGGCGTCTCGGACACGACATCGCCGGGAGCGATCTCGATCGCACCGAGATGGCCGGAAGGATGCACGTCGCGCAGCCGGCGACCGGCGTCGGTCATGCCGGTCGCGAGGTCGACGCGCTCGAGCGTGAAGCGGGCACCCGCTTCGCGCAGCGCGATGTGGGGGGCGAGGGAGGCGTATCCGGGGACGTGGAAGAGCTTCACGCAGGGGTCTCGTCGAGAGGGAAGGTTGCTTGGGACGCGCATCGAATGAGGCGCACTGCCGCTTGACGCGGATCGTGGCGGCGGCGGCCCGATGTGCGAGGACACCGCGAGGGTAGCCGCACCGACGCAGCCGGCCGCGGCGCGCCCCGGACGGGTGCGACGCCTGACGCCGGCTGCGGGCTGCAGAAAAAAGAAGCCCCGCGGCAAGGCGCGGGGCAAGGGGGAGGAGACGCGGTTGTGTGCTGGCGGGTCACGGGCCCGCGTCGGTGACGCGGTCGGCGGCCGAGGGGACGGTCGGGACGGTTCAGTCGGCGTCGGCGGGCGGCTCGCCGATCTCGATCGGGGTGGGCATGCGCCCGAAGAAGTGGTCGACGATCACGCGTCGCGCATACGCCGAGATCTTCAGCCCGCAGGCATCGGCCAGTGCGGCCAGGTCCTGCCGGGCCTGCGGCGGGATCTGCAGCCGCACGTCGGCGATGCTCTTGCCCAGTTCGGTCCGATAGGCCGGCGAGCGCGACGCGGCGGCGCGGCTCGTGGCGGTGTTCCAGAAGGTCGCGTCGCCGAAGTGCGCCTCGAGGTCGCACCAGCCGTACAGATGGGTGATCAGGATCTGCGCGACGACGCCCGCCTTGGTCATGCCGTGCGCGGCCGCCCAGCGGTCCAGCAGCGTCTCGGCGCTCTCGGGCAGCCAGACCTTCAGCGGTGTCGGTGCGGCGCGCAGGAAGTCCAGATCGCGTCCCGTTCCGATCGGGCGTGGTCGCGGGCGGTGAACGGTCGGGCTCGGGCGGACCGGGCGGCCCGGGCGCGACATCGGCGAAACGGGACGCACGGCAAGCGACACGGGGGCAATCTCGGACATGGGACACCTCGTCGGGGTGGGAGGACAACCGATGCACGGCCCGAGATTCGTTCGCGCGGCAGCGGCCGTCCTGCTCGTGGCCGCGGTCGCGAAATGCGACCTCTTCGGTATCGCGCACGCGGCCGACGCGGTGCAGTGGCGCGTCGACGTGCAGGTCGCCACGGTGGCGGGCCTCGCGCATCACGATGCGAAGGCGGTCTGGGACCAGCTGCGGGTGGGCGACGCGCTGCAGCTGGTGCGCGAGGCCGACAACGCGCACGACCGGTCCGCGGTGCGCGTCGACTGGCAGGGTCGCGTGCTGGGCTACCTGCCCGCCGCCGACAACGCCGACGTCGCGCGCCAGCTCGACCGCGGCCAGGCGCTCGACGCGCACGTGACCGCGATCGCGAAGTACCGCAACCATCGCCGCCGCCTCGAGCTGCGCATCACGCGCGTGCTGGGTGGCGCGGCCGGTGACACGCACCCCGCGCCGGCCGAACGCCCGCGATAATCGGCGGATGACGCCTCGACCCGCGCGCGTGCGCTCCCCCGATCCGCGCGCGCCGAGCGCCGCCGAACGCTTCTTCGCCACCTGCCCGCGCGGGCTCGAAGCCGCGCTCGCCGACGAACTGACGGCGCTGGGCCTGGGTGGCGTCGAGGTCGTGCCCGGCGGCGTCGCCTTCGCCGGCGACGCCGCGGCCGGGCGCCGCGCCAACCTGTGGAGCCGCATCGCGAGCCGCATCCTGTGGCAGGTGGGCAGCGGCCGTTACCGCACCGAGGACGACGTCTACCGGCATGTGCACGCGCTGCCGTGGCGGGACTGGTTCGATGTCGACCGCACGCTGCGCGTGCAGGTGTCGGCGGTCGACAGCCCGCTGCGCAGTCTCGAGTTCATCACGCTGCGCATCAAGGACGCCATCTGCGATCGCTTCCGCGTCGAGATCGGCAAGCGGCCGAGCATCGACACCGCGCAACCCGACGTGCGCGTGCACGCGTTCTTCTCCGCGCGCGAAGTCGTGCTGTACCTCGACACGTCGGGAGAGGCGCTGTTCAAGCGGGGCTGGCGCGGGCATGCGGCCGAGGCGCCGCTGCGCGAGAACCTCGCGGCAGGGCTGCTGCGACTGACCGGGTGGACGCCCGACACGCCGTTGCTCGACCCGATGTGCGGCGCCGGCACGCTCGTGATCGAGGCCGCGCAGATCGCGCTCGGCCGCGCACCGGGCGCCGGGCGCCGGTTCGGCTTCGAGCGACTGAACGGCTTCGACGCCGACGCGTGGAAGGTTGAGCGCGCGCAGGCGCTCGTGCCCGTCGATCCCGCCACGCGGATGCCGCTCGTGGTCGTCGGGCGCGACATCGATGCGCAGGCCGTCGCCGCTGCGCGCGAGAACGCGCGTGCGGCCGGGGTCGACGCCGTCGTGACCTTCGAGTGCGCCGACGTGCTGGCCGCCGACCCGCCGGCGCCCGGCGGCGTGCTGCTGACCAACCCGCCGTACGGCGTGCGCCTGGGCGACACGCGAGCACTGCAGGCGCTGTATCCGCGGCTGGGCGACCAGCTCAAGCAGCGCTACGCCGGCTGGCGCGCGTTCTTCTTCTCCGGCGACCCCGAGCTCGCGAAGTGCATCGGACTGAAGACCAGCCGTCGCACGCCGCTGTTCAACGGTGCGCTCGAATGCCGCCTCTACGAGTACCGGATGGTCGCGGGCTCTGCGCGACCCCGGGCGACCGCTCCCGCGGGCGAAGCGTCGGCGCCCGCAGCCGCCGACGGCGTGGCGGGCGCCCACCGGGCGACGCCGGCGGTCGCGCCGGTCGACGCGCCGCCGGGTGCGCTTCCCCGGTCGGAGACGCCGCGATGAACGCGCCGGTGTTCGTCGATCTCGCGCCGGCCACGGCGAGCTTCGAGGCCGAAGTGCTCGCCGGACTGACGGCCCGCCCGCGTGCGTTGTCGCCGAAGTGGTTCTACGACGCCCTCGGCAGCAAGCTCTTCGAGGCGATCACGCTGCTGCCCGAGTACTACCCGACCCGCACCGAGCTCGCGTTGTTCGACGCGCATGCCGACGCGATCGGGGCCGCGGCAGGTCGCGGGCGCGTGCTGCTCGAACTGGGCAGCGGCGCCGGCGAGAAGGTGCGGCGCCTGCTGCCGGCGCTCGCCCCGTCGGCGTACATCGCCGTCGACGTGTCGCGCGATGCGCTGCAGGCGGCCACGGCGGGGCTGTCGGCCGAACGTCCTGACCTGCCGGTGTATGCGCTGTGCCAGGACTTCGCGGCCGGTCTGTCGCTTCCTCCGCAGATGCCGACCGGCGCGCGGCTCGTGTTCTATCCCGGCTCGTCGATCGGCAACTTCGCGCCCGACGACGCGGTGCGCCTGCTCGCGCCGCTCGCACGCAGCGGCGACGCGTTGCTGATCGGCGTCGACCTGGTGAAGGCGCCCGCGACGCTGGTCGCGGCCTACGACGACCCGACCGGCGTCACCGCGGCGTTCGACCTGAACCTGCTCGCACGCATCAACCGCGAACTGCACGCCGACTTCGACCTGCGCCGGTGGCGCCACGTCGCGGTGTGGAACGACGCCGCACGGCGCATCGAGATGCACCTCGAGGCGCAGGCGACGCAGACCGTCACCGTGGCCGGCCACGTGTTCGCGTTCGAGGCCGGCGAGCGCATCCACACCGAGAGTTCGTACAAGTACGACCCGGCCGGCTTCGTCGCGCTCGCGGCGCGCGCCGGGTGGCGGCATCGCGGCACGTGGACCGACGTGGACAGCGCCTTCGCGGAACTGCTGTTCGTCGCGTGAGGCCGCGCGTCAGACGATCGACAGCCCGCCGTCGCTGGTGATCGCCTCGACGTTGGTCTTGGCGGCGTTGCTCTCGAGCTTGATCTTGAGGCGCAGTTCGTTCATCGAATCGGCGTTGCGCAGCGCGTCCTCGTAGCTGATCTGGCCGGCCTCGAAGAGGTCGAACAGCGCCATGTCGAAGGTCTGCATGCCGAGCTCCTTCGACTTCTGCATGATCTGCTTGATCTCGTGCACGTCGCCCTTGAAGATGAGATCCGAGATCAGCGGCGAGTTCAGCATGATCTCCACCGCCGCGGCGCGGCCCTTCACGTCCTTCTTCGGGATCAGCCGCTGCGACACCATCGCCTTCAGGTTGAGCGACAGGTCCATCAGCAGCTGCGCGCGACGCTCCTCCGGGAAGAAGTTGATGATCCGGTCCAGCGCCTGGTTGGCGCTGTTCGCGTGCAGCGTGCACATGCACAGGTGACCGGTCTCCGCAAAGGCGATCGCGTGCTCCATCGTCTCGCGCTCGCGCACCTCGCCGATCAGGATCACGTCCGGCGCTTGCCGCAGCGTGTTTTTCAGCGCGGCCTCCCACGACTCGGTGTCGACGCCGACCTCGCGCTGCGTGACGACGCAGCCGCGGTGATCGTGCACGTACTCGATCGGGTCCTCGATCGTGATGATGTGGCCCTGGCTGTTCTCGTTGCGGTAGCCCAGCATCGCGGCGAGCGTGGTCGACTTGCCCGACCCGGTCGCGCCGACCACGATCACCAGCCCGCGCTTGGTCATCGCCACGTCGCGCAGCTGGTCGGGAATGCCCAGATCCTCGAAGCGCGGGATGGTCGCGGTGATGGTCCGCAGCACCATGCCGACGCGCTGCTGCTGCATGAACGCGTTGACGCGGAAGCGGCCGATGCCGGCCGGGTTGATCGCGAAGTTGCACTCCTTGGTGCGCTCGAACTCGGCGGCCTGCTTGTCGTTCATCACGGCGCGGGCGAGCTCGGCCGTGTGCTGCGGCGTCAGGCTCTGGTTCGACACCGGCGTCATCTTGCCGTCCATCTTGAACGCTGGCGGGAAGCCCGCCGTGATGAAGAGGTCCGACGCCTTCTTCGCGACCATCCCCTTCAGGAGTTCGTGCACGAACTTCATGGCCTGATCGCGATCCATGCTGCCTCCTCGTGTGCTTGCAGCCCCGGGAACGCGGCGCGCGTGCCGGGGCAGGCGCCTCAGGCGCCGGGGAACAGATCCTTGTTGGCGGCCTTGCCGCGCGCCTCGGATGCCGCCACCACCTGACGCTGCACCAGCGCCTGCAGGTTCTGGTCGAGCGTCTGCATGCCGTACTGCTGGCCGGTCTGGATCGCGGAATACATCTGCGCGACCTTGGCCTCGCGGATCAGGTTCCGGATCGCCGGCGTGCCGATCATGATCTCGTGCGCCGCTGCGCGGCCCGAGCCGTCCTTGGTCTTCAGCAGCGTCTGCGAGATCACCGCGCGCAGCGACTCCGACAGCATCGCGCGCACCATTTCCTTCTCGGCCGCCGGGAACACGTCGATGATCCGGTCGATGGTCTTCGCGGCCGACGAGGTGTGCAGCGTGCCGAACACCAGGTGGCCCGTCTCGGCGGCGGTCAGCGCAAGGCGGATGGTCTCGAGGTCACGCAGCTCGCCCACGAGGATCACGTCCGGGTCCTCGCGCAGCGCCGAGCGCAACGCGTTCGAGAACGACAGCGTGTGCGGTCCGACCTCGCGCTGGTTGATCAGGCACTTCTTGGCCTCGTGCACGAACTCGATCGGATCCTCGACCGTCAGGATGTGGCCGTACTCGTTCTCGTTGATGTGGTTGACCATCGCCGCGAGCGTGGTCGACTTCCCCGAACCGGTCGGCCCTGTCACGAGCACGATGCCGCGCGGGTACTCGGAGATCTCCTGGAAGATCTTCGGCGCCTTCAGCTCCTCGAGCGACAGCACCTTCGACGGGATGGTCCGCATCACCGCGCCGGCCCCGCGCTGCTGCACGAACGCGTTGACGCGGAAGCGTGCGAGGTTGGGGATCGCGAAGGAGAAGTCGCATTCGAGCGTCTCCTCGTACGTCTTGCGCTGACTGTCGTTCATGATGTCGTACACCATGGCGTGCACGTCCTTGTGCTCCATGGGCGGCAGGTTGATGCGCCGCACGTCGCCGTGCACGCGGATCATCGGCGGCAGCCCGGCCGAGAGGTGCAGGTCGGACGCCTTGTTCTTGACGACGAAGGCCAGCAGTTCGGAGATGTCCATCGGGGGCGGGGATCTCGCACGGGCGCCGGCGTCATGGCCGGAGACGCGTCGAGTGTAGGGGACGCCCGCGGCCGACGCACGGCGCGCCGACGCGTGATGCATCGCGTCGGCGACGGCGGCGCGGCAGACTCGGCGTCCGTCTTCGTCGGCGCCGTGGGCGCCTCCGTGCGCATGTCCGAACCTGCCGCTGCCACGCATGCCGCCATTGCCGACGGCCTTGCCCGCACCCGCGCCCGCATCGCCGCGGCCGAGCACCTCGCCGGCCGCGCCGCCGGCAGCGTGCGGCTGGTCGCGGTGTCGAAGACCTTCGGCCCCGACGCCGTGCGCGCCGCGTTCGCGGCCGGGCAGACCGACTTCGGCGAGAACTACGTGCAGGAGGCCGTCGCGAAGCAGGACGCCACCGCCGACCTGCGCGACCGGCTGGTGTGGCACTTCATCGGGCCGATCCAGAGCAACAAGACGCGCGACCTCGCGGAGCGCTTCGACTGGGTGCACGCGATCGACCGCCTGAAGATCGCGCAGCGCCTGTCCGACCAGCGCCCGCCGCTGCGCCCGCCGCTCGACGTCTGCGTGCAGGTGAACGTGAGCGGCGAGGCCACCAAGGGCGGCGTCGCCCCGGCCGACGCCGTGGCCCTGGCGGCCCAGTGCGCGGCGCTGCCGGGCCTGACGCTGCGCGGCTTCATGGCGATCCCCGCGCCGGTCGACACGCTCGACGCGCAGCGGGCGCAGTGCCGCGTGCTGCGCGAAGTCTTCGATGCCGCGCGCGCCGCGGGTCTTGCGGTCGACACGCTGTCGATCGGCATGTCCGACGACCTCGAGGCCGCGGTCCTGGAGGGCACGACAGTGGTGCGCGTCGGGCGGGCGATCTTCGGCGCGCGTGGGTGAAGCCCGGGTCCGACCGGCTCCTATACTCGGCCGGGTGCGCCGCACCGGTCGCGGTGCCGGCTGCACCACAACACACAACATCGAGGGGAGTCACGCCATGAAGTTCGTGAAGTCGCTGTCCGCCGCGGCCGCCGTCGCCGCCGCACTGGCCGCCCATCCGGCCGCCGCGCAGTCGTGGGAGACGCTCGGCACGTCCCAGTCCGTCGTCACCACCGCCTCGCCCGCGAAGGCGTATGCCGCGGTCGCGAAGTGGGAAGCGCTGGAGTCGTGGTGCCCGGCGTTCGTGAAGACGACCATCAAGAGCGGCGCGGGCGTCGGCTCGGTGCGCGAGATCACGCTGAAGGACGGCCCGAGCTTCACGGAGGAGCTGCTGTGGGCCGACGCCTCGGCCCTGTCGTACAGCTACAAGATCGTCGAGTCGCCGCTGCCGCTGATCGACTACCGGTCGTCGATCAAGGTGTCGCCGGCCGAAGGCGGCGGCGCCGAGATCACGTGGAGCGGCACGTACCGCCGCCGTGCCGAGAAGCCGGGCAAGGACAACGACGACACCGCGGTGCGCGGCATCGTCGACGGCCTCTACAAGGCCTGCCTGGCCAACGCCAAGGCGATGCTCGACGGCAAGTGATCCTGCCGTGAGCGCCTCGACGCCACCTGCGATCGCCGCACCCGACGGGCCGCGGATCGCGTTCGTCGGCGGCGGCAACATGGCCGCCGCCCTGATCGGCGGCCTGATCGCGCGTGGCGTCGCGGCCGACCGCTTCGCCGTCGCCGACCCGGCCGAGGCTGCACGGGCGCAGCTCGCGCAGCGCTTCGGTGTCGCGACCCACGCCGACGGGCGCGACGCGGTGCGCGATGCCGACGTCGTCGTGCTCGCGGTCAAGCCGCAGGTGATGCGGGTTGTCGCGCAGGGGCTCGGCGACGCCGTCCGCGACGCGCTGGTGGTGACGATCGCCGCCGGCATCCGCCTGGCCGATCTCGCCCGCTGGCTCGGCGGACACGCCCGGCTGGTGCGGGTGATGCCCAACACGCCGGCGCTGGTGCAGGCCGGAATCTCCGGTGCGTACGCCGCGCCGGATGTCGGCGCGGCCGACCGCGAGACGGTCGACGCGATCCTCGGGGCCACCGGCCCGGTCGTGTGGGTCGACGCCGAGGCGCGCATCGATGCCGTCACGGCGGTGTCGGGCAGTGGTCCGGCGTACGTCTTCTATCTGCTCGAGGCGATGCAGGCCGCGGGCGTGGCGCAGGGCCTGACGCCCGACGCCGCGCGGTGTCTGTCGATCGAGACGGTGCGCGGCGCGGCGCGGCTCGCGGCGGCGGCCGAGGACCCGTTCGACGTGCTGCGCGCGCGCGTCACGTCGAAGGGGGGCACCACCGAAGCGGCGATCGCGACGCTGGACGCACGCGGCGTCAAGGCCGCGCTGGTCGACGCGATCGAAGCGGCCGCCGCGCGCGCGGCCGAACTCGGCGACGCCCTCGGTCGCGGCTGACCGACGCGCGGGCCGGTTAGGCTTGCGTCGTCATGCGCCGACCCGCCGGTCGGGCGCCCGCCCTCCCGACCGCTTCCTGCCGCAGCGATGATCCGCGCCGTCAGCTTCCTGCTCGACACGTTCCTCGGCCTCTACGCCGCCGCGCTGCTGGTGCGCTTCTGGCTGCAGGCCGTGCGTGCGCCGTCGCGCCATCCGGCTGCGCCGTTCCTCGCGGCGCTCACCGACTGGTGCGTGCGGCCGGCGCGGCGCGTGATCCCCGGGCTGTGGGGGCTCGACATCCCGACGCTGCTGCTCGCGTGGGCGACGCTCGCGTTGCTGCAGTTCGCCCTGCTGGTCGTGCGTGGCTGGATGTTCGACGTCGACGTCGCCCGCGTGATCGGCTTCGTCGTGATCGAGGCCACGGTCGGCGTCGTGCGCTGGTCGATCTACGTGTTCATCGGCGCCTTGCTCGCCCAGGCCGTGCTGTCGTGGACGCAGCCGTACAGCCCGCTCGCGCCGGCGCTGAACGCGCTGACGCGTCCGTTGCTCGGCCCGTTCCGGCGACGCATTCCGCCGATCGGCAACGTCGACCTGTCGCCGCTGTTCGCGATCGTCGCGCTGCAGCTCGCGCTGATGGTCGTCGACCACGTCGCCGGGCTGCTGCGATGACCGGCGCGTCGCCGCCGTGAGCACGCAGCTCGAGACGCTGGTCGCGCGTTACCGCGAATGGCGCGAGCAGCTGCGTGCCGGCATCGACGCGTACCACCAGTGGCTCGATGCGCACGGCCAGGCCGACATCCAGCGCTCGCTGCGGCTGTACGACCTGGCCGAGAGCCTGGGCAACGACCGCATGGTGCTGGCGTTCCTCGCCGAGTACTCGCGCGGCAAGACCGAGCTGATCAACGCGATCTTCTTCTCGAAGTATCGCCAGCGGCTGCTGCCGTCGAACGTCGGTCGCACCACGATGTGCCCGACCGAGCTGTTCCACGACCCGGGCGAGGAGCCGTCGATCCGGCTGCTGCCGATCGAGTCGCGGCGCATGCCCGACACCATCGCGGCGCTGCGCCATCGGCCGGTCGAGTGGGTACGCATCCGCCTCGATCCCGACAACGCCGACAGCCTCGCGAAGTCGCTCGCGACGCTTGCGCAGACGCGCAACGTCTCGATCGAGGAAGCCGACGCGCTCGGGCTGCTGGCCGAGGGCGACGTGTTCACGACGACCATGATCCGGCGCCGCCTCACCCGCGTCGACATCCCGGCGTGGCGCCATGCGCTGGTCAACTTCCCGCACCCGCTGCTGTCGAGCGGGCTGGTCGTGCTCGACACGCCGGGGCTCAACGCGCTCGGCACCGAGCCCGAGCTGACGGTGAGCATGATCCCCAACGCGCACGCGGTGCTGTTCCTGCTGGGGATGGACACCGGGGTCACGCGCAGCGACCTCGAGGTCTGGCAGAAGTACGTGCAGGGTCGCGTCGCGCGCTCCGTCGCGGTGCTGAACAAGGTCGACCTCGCGTGGGACGAGCTCAAGACCGAGGCCGAGATCGCGGCCGACGTCTCGCGCATGGTCGACGAGACCGCGCACATGCTCGAGCTGCCGCGCGAGCACGTCATCGCACTGTCGGCGCAGAAGGCGCTGGTCGCGCGCGTGCGCGGCGACGCCGCGCTGCTCGAGCGCAGCGGCATTCGCGCGCTCGAGCGGCTGCTGGCCGAGGAGATCGTGCCCGCGAAGCAGGAGATCCTGCGCAGCGCCGTGCAGCGCGAGGTCGGCGTGCTGGTCGACGCGTCGTTCGAGACGGTGCGCACCGCGCTCGACGCGAACGTCGCCGAGGCCGCGTCGCTGCGACAGCTGTCCGGGCGCAATCGCGACATGGCGCGCGCGATGCTGGTCAAGCTCGAGCAGGACAAGGCGGTGTACCAGCAGAACGTCGACGCGTTCCGGACCCACTACAGCACCTTCCTGCGCCAGGGCCACACGCTGCTCGAGACGCTCGCCGACGACGCGCTCGACACGCTGCTCGCCGACAACCGCCGCTCGATCGAGGAGAGCTGGACCACGGCCGGGCTGCTACGCGGCATGCGCGGGCTGTTCGACACCTTCCAGACACGCAGCGAGGAGATCCTCGCGTTCGCGCATCGCACCGCCGACTTCGTCGCCGACGTCTACCGCGACTTCCACGAGAAGCACGGCTTCCCGCGGCTGTCGGCGCCGCGCCTGACGCTCGAGCGTCACGTGCTGACGATGACGCAGCTGCGCACGGCCACGGAGAACTTCTGCGCCGATCCGGCCAACGTGGTGAAGGCCAAGTTCGTCGTCGTGCGCAACTTCTACGAGCACCTCGTCGCGGCCGCGCGCGACGTCTTCGCCGAGGTGCGCCGCGACTTCGACGGCTGGCTCAGGAACGCGCTCGCGCCGCTGTCGCAGCACCTGAAGGATCACCAGCGCCTGCTCGAGCGGCGCGTCGAGTCGCTACGCAAGGTGAGCGGCGACATCAACACGCTCGCAGAGCGCACGCAGCAGCTCGAGACGCAGCGCCAGGCGCTCGATGTGCAGTTGCGCGAGCTCGCGCAGATTCGCGCCACCATCGCCGGCGAGGCCGCGACCGCGATCGCCGCGGCGGCGGCGCGCGGCTGACACGCCCGGTCCGGCAGTCATGCGCACCGGCGTGTGGGTGAAGCTCGCGGCAATCGGCATCGTCGCGGTCGCCGCCGCGATCCGGCTGGCCGTGCATCCGATCGGCGGCCCGACCGATGCGCCGCGCACCGCGCCGGGGTCCGCCGCACCGCGCACCGCCGGAAGCGGAGGCGCGAGCCGTGTCACGCCGGTGCAGCTGCTGCGCACCGATGCACGCACCGCGATCGCGGTCGGCGCAGCGCACGCGGCGCAGGCCGCGGACGTGCTGGTCGACGGTACCGGGCACGTGACGCGATTGCTGCCCGACGACACCGTCGGCGACCGCCACCAGCGCTTTCTCGTCGACACCGACGGCGGCCCGCGGGTGCTGATCGTCCACAACATCGACGTCGCGCCGCGCGTCGCGCCGCTGGCGGTCGGCGATCCGGTGCGATTCCGCGGCGAGTACGTCTGGAACGACAAGGGCGGGCTCGTGCACTGGACGCATCACGATCCGCGCGGGCGACACACCGGCGGCTGGATCGAGGTCGGCGGGCGGCGCTTCGACTGACCGGCGGCGCGGCGCGCGTGCGCCCGCGGTGCCGTGCCGTGCCGCATCCGGGGTCGACCGGCCGTGCCGACGTGCCGGACCGCGGCGGGCCGACGCGCCGGCGCTCTGCGCGAAGAGGGCCGGGTGGCGCGAACTTCGCGGCCCGCCACGGGCTCCATCGCGCATTCCCGTCCTGGAGGTGCGCGATGCGCCCGATGCCCCGCCCCCTGTTCGCCCTGCTGCTGGCCGGCCTCGCGGCAGTCCCGGGCGGCGCGTCGGCCGACACACGTCGCGTCGACGACGCCACCGTCGCCCGCGTCGCCGACACGCCGGCGCGCACGCTGCTGTCCGACTGGATCGCGGGCTTCGACGCCGCGCGCGCCGGTCCGGCGGCCGATGCCGTCGTGCGCTTCCTGTTCCTCGACCTCGCCGGCGAGGCCTGGGGCGTGCAGGTGCGCGACGGCCGTGCGCAGCTGGTGCCCGATCCGCGCGGCACCGCGCGCGGCGCCGACGCGACCGTGCTGATCGACCGCTACACGTGGGCCCTCGTGCTCACCGGCGAGAACACCAGCGTCGAGACCGTCGAGCAGGGCATGGCGACGATCCGCGGCGACCGCGACGCGGCCCGCCGCTTCTTCGGCTGGTTCGGCCGGGCCGCGGACGCGCGCTGAACGGCGGTCGTCAGCGGGCCGGGGCGCGGTCGACCCAGCCGCCGTCCTGCCACTGCACGATCGCCGTGCCCTGCGGCTCGATCTGGAAGAGGTGCAGCCAGCCGTTGTCGACCAGGTCGCGCACCACCGCGTGCTGCGCCATCACGCGCTCGATCGATGCTTGCGGCGCCTCGATGAACACCGACAGCCGCAGCGGCGTGTGGCGCCAGCGCCGACCGTCGTGCACCGACTGCCACGGCAGACCGATGCGCAGGTCGCCGCCGTTGCCCTCGAACACCCCGATGCGGCCGGCCACGACGTTGTGCAGCACCTTGTTGCCGCTGCCGAAGCGCCGGTTGTCGACCGTCGACGCGTGGTACTGCGCGTTGATCCAGTTCGTCACCACCATCGGCGCGGTCATGATCAACGTGAGCACCGACAGATCCGGGTCGTCGCGCCAGTCGTAGTCGTGCAGGAAGCTGCGGCCGCCCAGCACGGCGTCGCGGGTACGTGCGCGCGGCGCGACGACGAAGGCGGCGCAGTCGGCCAGGCCCCACTCGGGACGCACCTGCGCCCAGTCGTTGGCGCGTTCGCGGATCGACCGGCCGAGCGTGGCTGCATCCGAAACGAGATGCGCGAGGCCCAGCGTCGGCGCGCGCTCGGCGCGGGCCTTGTCGCCGGCCGCGGCGAGCCAGCGGCGCAGCTGCTCGACCGCTGCGTCGAGCGCCGCCGGCACCGCGTCGGTGTCGTACAGCACCACGTCGTCGGTGGTCGTGTTGTGCAGGCCCGGCAGGAAGTGCGTGCCGCGCGGGATGTCGATGCCCAGCGGGCGCAGCGCGTCGCGCACTGCCGGCGTGTTCAGCAGGTCGGCCAGCGCGCGGGCGTTGACCTCGCCGGTCTGGCCGCCGCATGCGCCGCAGTCGAGCCCTGCCGCATGCGGGTTGTTCGCGGTCTGGCTGCCGTGACCGGCGATCAGCACCAGCGGCGCGAAGTCGCGCACCAGACCCATCGCGGTCAGGATCGCCTTGGCCGTGCCGGCGACGCCGGCCGGATCGGCCGCGGCCTGCGGCATGCGCGGGCGCAGACCGTGCGCGACGGACGCCGGCAGTCCGGTGTCTTCCCAGCGCGGCGCCGTCGCGGTCGACGCGACGCTGTCGCCCAGCAGCTTTGCGCTGTAGAGCAGGCCCATCGACTCGACGAAGCTGAACGCCGACGCGGGCGCGGCGCGGAACGCGGCCCAGCGTGCCTTCCAGCCCAGCGTCTGCTGACGCCGCGCGGCCAGTGCACCGGCGAGCGGACGGCCTTCGGCGGGCGCGTCGTCGGTGATCGTGAGCGCCGGCGACAGCAGGCCGGGCAGCTGCGGCCGCACCATCGCGCTGCCTGCCGGGGCGTACGCGATCGGCAGCCCGAAGAACCCGGCGAAGCCGCGCGTGTGCACGGCCGGGCTGGTCGCCTCGAGGGCGCGGCGAAACACCTCGCTGCGCACGTCGATGCAGAACACGGCCTGCACCGCGGGTGCGACCGACGCCGGGGTCGGGAGCCGGCTCAGTGCCGCGACCACGGGCTGCTGGTACGCGAACTCCATCGCCCGCTGCAGCAGCCAGTCGACGCGCTGGGCCGCGTGCGTCTGCGCGACCCGGTCGTCGACCTGCCCCCAGCGCGCACCCCAGCGCTCCGGCAGCGTCGCGGTGCCGGTGTCGTCCAGCAGCAGCCACTCCCACACGACGCGGATCGCGAGCAGGTCGACGATCACCGCGTCGTCGCTGCCGCCGAGGCGCGCCTGCCAGCGCGCATAGGCGCACCACGCGGCCCAGCCGTTGATCGACAGCAGCACCGCGGTCAGGTACGCGGTGCGCCCGCGATCGGGGATGCCGAGCGCGTCGAGCGCCTCGCCGATCGCGACGCGCGGGTCGTCGGCAAGCTGCTGCATCCGGGTGCCGATCCACCAGCGGCCCTTCGACCACGGCAGGCCACGGTCGGCTGCGAGCTGAGTGCGCCAGGTGGCGAACAGGCCGGCCGTCGGGTCGAGGGTCCACGCCGCCTGCGTGCGGTCGAACCACGTCGCGCAGTGCTGGCTCACCTGGTGCGTGACCACTTCGGTCCAGGTCTGGCCCGGCCGCGGCGGCGTGCGGCCGTCGCGCAGGTCGGTGATCAGCGGCAGCCGGTGCGGTTGCGCCGGCGGCAGCTCGAGGTGCTTCACCAGCGTGTCGACGTCGATGTCGGCGCGCTCGGCGCGGATGGCGGCGTCGAGGTGCGACCGCGTCAGGTGTCCCGCGGTCCACTGCTCGCGGAACCACGCGCGCGGCGGCGTCATCGGGGTCGCGGCCAGCGTGCCCAGGTGAGCGGCGACGGTCGTGATCGGCTGCGACACCCAGCCCCACCACGGGTTGACCGCGATGAACTGGTCGAGCGGCCACGTCGGCGCGATGCGTGCGCACGCGGTGTCGATGTGGGCCACGAGTTCGGGCGACGGCACGGGCGGACGAGCGAGCGGGGCGTTCATGCGGAGGCTCCGGGGACGACGGGTCGGGAGATATCGAGCGGCGGATGCCACACCGACAACACCGTGCGGGCGACCCATTCGTCGAGGAAGAAGCCGCCGTAGAACCACGGGAACAGGCGGCGCGCGAGTGCGCCGTGCGGGGCGACGGTCACGACGGTCTGCAGCACGAACAGCGCACCGAAGGCGATCGCGACGAGCAGCAGCAGGCCGGGTGCCGGCGCCGTGGGCCGCGGCGGCACGACGTGGGCGGCCAGCGCATGCAGGCCGAAGTACGCGGCCGCCACCGCGAACGCGCCGACCACGAGCCCGATCGGCCAGGCACCGCCGAGTGCCAGCGCGCGCGCCTGCAGCAGCGGCACGAGCGCGAGCCCGACGATGGCGGCGAGCAGCGGCAGCGCAGGCGCTGCCGCAAGGTCGCCGCCGAACAGCACGGCGGCCGTCGCGGTGGCACCGACACCCAGCACCACGCCGACGACGATCGCGCCGACCCCGGGACGCACCGGGTCGGCGGCAAGCTGCGTGACCTGCGCGCGCCGCACCACGCCACCGGCGCCGAGGAACGCATGCGCCTTGTAGAGCGAGTGCGCGACCAGATGCAGCAGCGCCATTTCCCACGCACCCAGCCCGCACTGCATCAGCATGAAGCCCATCTGCGCGCAGGTGGACCACGCGAGCTGCACCTTGATGCTGATGCGGGTGGTCATCACCAGCGCGGCGCCGACCGCGGTGGTCGCGCCCACCACTACCAGCAGCGCCTGGGCGGCCGGCGCGGCATCGATCAGCGGCGCGAGGCGCAGCAGCACGAAGCCGCCGAGGTTGACCACGCCCGCGTGCAGCAGCGCCGACACCGGCGTCGGCGCTTCCATCACCTGGATCAGCCAGCCGTGAAACGGCAGCTGCGCGCACTTCAGCAGCGCCGCGATCGCGACCAGCACCGCCGCCACCTGCGCGGCGGCCGGCAGCGGGCCGGCCGCGGCGGCCTGCGTCAGCGCGTCGAGCTGCAGCGAGCCGAACGCGAACGCGAGCAGCACGGCCGCGGTGGCCATGCACAGGTCGGCGACGCGACCGAAGACGAACTTCTTGTGCGCGGCCAGCACGGCAGGACGGCGATCGCCGAAGAAGGTCAGCAGCCGGTGCAGCGCGAAGCTGGTCGCCGACCACGCCACGACGATCAGCAGCAGGTGGTTCGCGACGACCACCGCGCCGACCGCGGCCAGCACGGTCGCGAGCGCGACGACGTAGCCGCGCTCGCCGCGCTCGGCGTCGAGGTAGGGCTGCGAGTAGCGCACGATCACCCAGCCGATGAAGCTCACCAGCAGCAGCACGACCGCGCCGGGCGCGTCGGCGCGCAGCGGGCCGAGCACGCCGCCGTGGCCGGCGACCACCGCCGCGAGCGACACCGCCGAGGCCGCGACGGCCAGGCCGGCCGCGCCGCGCGCGACCCGCCATACCGCCGGCAGGGCCGCGGACGTGCGGGCGAAGAGCGCAGCGACGAGCGCGCCGACGATCGGGACAAGCAGCAAGGCCGCGTGCCAGACAGGCAGGGCAAGGGGCGGATCGGAGGACGGCAGGGTCATGGCGGTCGGGGGGAGTGGCGAGCGGCCGCGAAGATGCGGCCGCGGTGACCCATCCGTAAAATTCATTGTCGTTCACAGGTCGTGAACGAAATCAGAACGATCCGCCGCGGAGGGTGCCCCGTTGTCCCGCCTGAACTACCACCACCTGCACTACTTCTGGGCTGTCGCGAAGGAGGGCAACCTCACCCGCGCCGCGACGCGGCTGCACGTGTCGCAGTCGGCGTTGTCGGCGCAGATCCGCCAGCTCGAGTCGCAGCTCGGGCAGACGCTGTTCACGCGCACGGGGCGCGCGCTGCAGCTGACCGAGGCCGGACGCCTGGCGCTGACCTACGCCGAGTCGATCTTCGCGTCGGGGCAGGAACTGGTGGCGCTGCTGCGCGAGGGGCGGCGCGAGGAGCGGCAGGTACTGCGCATCGGTGCCGTAGCGACGCTGTCGCGGAATTTCCAGGACAACTTCGTGCGGCCGCTGCTGGCCCGCGACGACGTCGAACTGGTCCTGCAGTCGGGCAGCCTGGTCGAGCTGCTTGCACGACTGCGCGTGCACACGCTCGACGTCATCCTGTCGAACCGGCGCGTGCATCCGAGCACCGACGATCCGTGGCAGTGCCGGCGCATCGCACGCCAGCCGGTGAGCCTGGTCGGTCAGCCGCGCGGGCGCCGGCGCGCCTTCCGCTTCCCGGACGAACTGGCCGACGTGCCGCTGCTGCTGCCAGGGCGCGACAACGACATCCGCGCGGGCTTCGACCTGATGTGCGAGCAGCGCGGCCTGCGTGTGCGGGTACGCGCGGAGGTCGACGACATGGCCCTGATGCGGCTGCTTGCGCGCGACTCCGACAGCGTCGCGCTGCTGCCGACGGTCGTGGTGCAGGACGAGCTGAAGAGCGGCCGGCTGGTCGAGTACGGCGTGGTGCCCGACCTGCACGAGAACTTCTACGCGATCACCGTGCAGCGCCACTTCGCGCCGCCGCTGCTCAAGCAGCTGCTCAAGCGCAGCGAGGCCGAAGTGCTGGGCGGATGAGCACCAGTGAAGCCAGCCACCTCACCCGCTCGACCTCGACAGGCAGCGCTGCTCGGCGTTGCGAGTGCTCGTCGTGGAGCCCGCCACGGCCGCGCTCCGCGCCTTGACCGACACCACCCGTCGAGCCGGCTCGGGCGCGCCGGATGACTTCACAGGTTCCGGCGCCGGGCCGGGCGCAGCCTCAGGGCGCCGGCGGCGCCCAGCGCACCTCGGCGGTCGCGCCGGGGCCGGGGAGCAGCGGGGTCGGCAGCGGCAGCTCGAAGCCGTCGGGGGTACGACGCCACCCCTCGACGGCACGCCCGTCCAGCTGGCATCGGCCGCCGTCGCACGCGAGCCGGGCTGACGCCGAACGCGCATCGACCGCGGGTGCGGTCGCGAACGCGCGGAAGCGCAGCACGACGCCGGTGGCGCCGCGTGCGGGCAGCCGGACCTCGATCGCACCGCGACCGACGACCCGCTCGATGTCGACCACGCTTGCCGCACCTTCGCGCACGACGTGCAGTCGATCGGACGCCGAGGTGGCAGCCGCGGAAGGCGACGAGGCATCCGCCGGGGGCGCGGCGGTGCCGCCGGAGGTCGCCGTCGTCACCGGGTTCGCGTCGGTCGGCGCCGTGCGCGGGTCGACGGCGTCGATCCAGCCGCCGCCCAGCGCCTTCCACACGTTGACGCTCTCGGCCAGCCGCTGCGCGCGCCCGGACACCGCCGCGAGATCGGCGCCGAACAGCTCGTTCTCGGCGTACAGCACCTCGAGCCAGCTGGTGACGCCGCCCTCGAAGCGCGCGGTCGACAGCTGCGCGTAGCGCCGCAGCGCCTGCACGCGGCGCTCGAGCGATGCCTGTTCGAGCGTGCGGGTGCGCACCCCGACGAGCGCGTCCTCGGTCTCGCGCAGTGCGCCGAGCACGACGGCCTCGTAGAACGCCTGTGCCTCGGTGCGTGCAGCCTCGGCCGCGGCCACCTGACCCTCGATGCGACCGGAGGTGAAGATCGGCCCGGCCAGGCCTGCGGCGAGGCTCGCGGTGTCGGATCCGCGGCTGGTGACGTCGCCCAGCGCCGTGCTCGCGACACCGAGCGCGCCGGTGAGCGACAGCGTCGGGAAGTACAGCGCGCGCGCCGCACCGATCGCCGCGCCGGCGGCGCGCAGGCGCTCTTCGGCTGCGAGGATGTCGGGACGGCGCTCGAGCAGCGCCGACGGCAGCGCGGCGGGAATCGGCGGCGGCGTCAGGGCCTCGATCGGTCGACCGCGCGGAATCGCCCCGGGCGCGCGGCCGGTCACGATCGAGAGCAGGTGCTCCTGCTGCGCGACCTGACGCTCGAGCGACGGGATCGCCGCGAGCGCCTGCTCGTGCAGCGAGCGCGCCTGCACCAGTTCGACCTCCGACACCATGCCGCCGCGGAAGCGCATCTCGAACACGTCGACGCTCTGGCCGTAGGCGTGCGCGGCCTCGCGCGCGATCTCGAGCTGACGATCCAGCGCGCGCAGACCGATGTAGCCGGTGGCGACGCTGGCGACGACCGACAGCACCACGCCGCGTCGCCCCTGCTCGCTGGCGTAGACCTGCGCCTGTGCCTGTTCGGCCAGTCGGCGCACACGCCCGAAGAGATCGATCTGCCACGTCGCGCCGAGCGCGGCCGAGTACAGGTCGACGTTGCGGTCGGCGCCCGGCGCGAGCGGCGGCTGACCCGTCTCGGACAGCCGCTGCACACCGGCACTGCCGCTGTAGCCCAGCTGCGGATAGAACTGCGATCGCGTCACGCGCAGCGCGCCGAGGAACTGGTCGACCCGCGCGGCGGCCTGCAGCAGATCGCGGTTGTCGCGGACCGCGTCGGCGATCAGCGCATCGAGCACCGGATCGCCCAGCGCCTGCCACCAGCGCACGTTCGCGATCGTCGTGCCTTCGTCGGGGGCGATGCGAAACGCCGCCGGCATCGCGGGCGCGGGGCGCTTCCAGTCGGGCCCGACCGTACAGGCGCCCGCCGTGACCGCGACCGCGATGACCGCCGCGGCGCGCCAGCGGCGCAGGGCGGCGGGACTCACGCGGCCTCCGTCGCTGCGACCGTGGCCGTCGGGTCGGCCGGCGGACCGGTGCGACCGCGCCGGCCGATCGACTCGAGCATCCAGAAGAACAGCGGTGCGAAGAAGATCGCGACGATCGTCGACGCGGCGATGCCGCCGATGACGCCGGTGCCGATCGCCCGCAGGCTGTTGGCGCCCGGACCGGTCGCGATCGCGAGCGGCACGCAACCCAGCCCGAACGCGAGCGACGTCATCACGATCGCGCGCAGCCGCAGCCCGGCGGCCTCGACCGCCGCCTGCCGCGCGGGCACCCCCGCGCGCACCTTCTCGAGCGCGAACTCGCAGATCAGGATGGCGTTCTTCGCCGACAGCCCGACCAGCGTCACCAGGCCCACCTGGAAGTACACGTCGTTCTGCAGGCCGCGCGCCCATGTGAGCAGCAGCGCGCCCAGCAGCGCGAACGGCACCGTCAGCAGCACCGCCACCGGCACGGTCCACTTCTCGAACTGCGCGGCGAGCAGCAGGAACACCACCACCAGCCCGGCGCCGAACGCGATCGCCGACGTGCTGCCGGAAGCCTTCTCCTGCAGCGCCTGACCGGCCCACGCGGTCGAGAAGCTGTCGGGCAGCGTCTCGCGCGCGACGGCTTCCATCGCGTCGAGCGCCTGCCCCGAGCTCCAGCCCGGCGCCGGGTTGCCGGTGATCTTCACGGCCGGAAAGCCGTTGAAGCGCTCCATCAGCTTCGGCGCCGCGACGTAGCGGGTGCGGATCAGCGCCGACAGCGGCACCATCGCGCCGCTGGTCGAGCGCACGAACACCTTGTCGAAGTCGCGCGGGTCCGAGCGGTACGCGGCGTCGGCCTGCAGCACCACCCACCACACGCGGCTCGACTGGCTGAACTGCCCCGCCACGGTCGAGCCGAAGTAGCTCTGCATGGTCTGGAACGCGTCCTTCACCGGCACGCCGAGCACCTCGGCGCGGCCGCGATCGAGTTCGACGAAGAGCTGCTGCGTGGCCCCGCGGAACGTCGTCGACACACCGGCCAGTTCGGGCCGCTGCCGCGCCGCCGCGAGCAGCGCGCCCACCGCCTGCGCGGTCGCGCGCGTGTCGCCGCCGCCGCGGTTCTGCACGTAGAACTCGAAGCCGCCAGTCGCGCCCAGCCCGGGAATCGCCGGCGGGTTGATCGCGAAGACGAAGCCCTCGCGCAGCCGCGCGAGTTGCGCGTTGAGCCGCGGCAGCGTCGCGAAGGCGAGCAGCGACGGATCCGCGCGCGCCTCGAACGGCTTCATCGACACGAACAGCACCGCGGCGTTGTTGCGGATCGACCCGTCGACCAGACTGAAGCCGTTGACCGACGCGACGTCGGCCACCGCCGGATCGGCCGCGACGACCTTCTCGACCTGTTCGACCAGCTGCGCGACCACCGCCTGACTGGCGGTGTCCGGGGTCTCGACCACCACGAAGAAATAGCCCTGGTCCTCGTCGGGCACGAAGCTCGACGGCAGCACCCGGAACAGCAGCACGATGCCGGCGATGACCAGACCGAAGGCCGCGAGCGCGATCGGCCAGCCGCGGATCAGCCGCGCGACGCCGCCGACGTAGCCGTCGGTGAGCCGCGTGAAGCCGGCCTCGAACGCGCGGAAGAAGCGGTTCTTGCGGCCGTGATGCACCTTGATGATCAACGCCGCCAGCGCGGGCGAGAAGGTCAGCGCGACCACGCCGG
>JALORJ010000136.1 GCA_025459035.1 Burkholderiales bacterium | reverse complement strand
ACGCGCGTCTGCGCCGATGCCTGCAGGCGTCCCGTGTCGGCACTCGCCAGCGCCGCCGCCTTCGCCTCGACCCGCCGGTCGGGCACCGCCTGAAAGCGCGCGGTCGCGTGGTGGTCCACCTGCGCCGCCACGCCGATGTCCGGCACGCTGCCGCGCAGGCGGCCGGTGTCGATGGCGGGTGCTTCCACCGCACGCGTGCCGGCGGCGTCGCGGATCACCCCCTGCGGAACGCCGGCGCTGCTGGTCGCGCCATGGTTGTCGGTGATCTGGAAGGCGGTCGTGGCCTGGACCGACTGCGTGTAGCTGCCGCCCGGCGTGACCACGACGGCGCCGGCCGGGGCGGATGCGAGGACCGCGGTCGTCAGGCCGGCGAGCAGGCCGGTCAGGCGAACACTGCGTTGCGAAAGGGCGAAGAGGTGCGGGTGGCGTGTGGATCGCATGGAGGGCGAGGTCGGGCCGCGGCGGGCGCGGCGGGCGGGGAAGCTTCGGAACAGCGCTGATGCTATTCACGCCACCGGGCGTCTCGCTATCTCGCGCGTGTCTTGCCACGCCGTGCTGGATCCGGTCCCACCGGCGAGCAACCCGACGGCCTGTGCCCGCGTCACCGCGGGGAACTGGCTCAGGAACTCGTCGAGCGAGTCCCCTTCCTCCAGATAGTCGAACAGCGTCCGGACCGGGACCCGCGTTCCGGCGAACACCGGAGTGCCGCTCTGGATCTCGGGATCGACCACGACCAGCGGGTCGTTCATGGCGAGCGCCTCCGTCCTTGCCCAGTGCCGAAACGTACCGGCTCCGGCGTTGTGCAGTCGACCCTGAACCACCGCGGGCCCGGTGCTGTGGGTGCGCGTCCGCTCGTTCCGATGTCGCGCGGTTCAGGGGTACCCGACGGCTGCTTACGGCTGCCGCCGGACCCGCACCTTGCCGCTGCGAATGCCCTCGATCAGCCCCGCAACGCTCGTGTCCTCCGGCCGAAGGGTGCGGTACCGCTCGAGCTGCTTCACGGCGTTCGGCGCATCCCCCAGCCCGAGGTACGCGATGCCGAGTGCGTAGTGCGCCTCGACGATGCCGCCGCGCGCGGCCTTGTCGAGATGCGGTACGGCGTCCGCCCGTTCACGGGGGATCGGGATCACGGAACGGCCGCGAGCGCGGCCATTCGTCTTGCAACTGCGGCGACTCGCTGTTCGTGCAGCTCGTCATGCGTCACCAGCCCTGGCAGCACGTTGTCGAAGTCGCCTCGCGCGGTCACTGCGGCGAATCGCTCGGTGAGGTAGTCGCGCAACGCGGCGTCGGCCGCGCGGACCTCGTCGACCACCGCGGCGCGTCCCGCGACCACGTTGACGATGTCCTCGAAGTCGTGGCTCGTCATGAGGTCGGCGTTGCCGCGCGTGTGGAACGCCTCGAACTTGGTGGCAAGAAACGCGGGCGCCGCGATCAGGTGAATCCAGGCGCCGCCGGGCAGCTCCACGCGCATCGCCGAACGCGTGGCCTCTTCGTACCAGCGGTTCGAGAAGCCGAGGACACGTGGGTCCGTCGGCACCAGGTCGACCGCGATGTCTCCGGCTCTCCAGCGACAGATCGGGGCATCGCGCGACACGTCGCGTCTCAGCCCCTGCTTCGCGAAGCGACGCTCGAGTGCGTGGTAGTCGCGCAACGCCGTGACCTCGGCGACGAGGTCGACGTCGGTCGTCACCCGCGGCAACGGGGCTCCCGGCATGTCGATCAGCAGCCCGACAGCGCATCCGCCGACCAGCACCAGTTCGTCGCACAGATCACCCAGTGCAGCCGCCACCGTCTCGACACGCGCGACGTTCGGATCACCGCGGATCACAGGCGCTCCCCGAGCATGTCCGTCGCGAGCTGCCGTTCGCGCGCGTTGCCGATGCGCAGCGCGTCGAACAGCGCCAGCAGCTCGTACAGCCGCGCGTCGCGCTGCGCCGCTGCCGGCGCCGACGGGTAGAGCGGCATCAGCGCGGCGCCGCGGACGGGGCCTTCCAGCGCCGGCCAGACCGGCGGCGGATCGGCCGACGGCGTCATTTGCGCATCGAGCGGTGGCGCCGCGTACGCCGTCGGGACGCCCGGCACGATGCCGCCTCGTGTGGCCGGAAACGCGTACCGGGCACCGTGGAACAGGAACTCCTTGAACGCGGGCGTCAGCAGACGCGGGCGCTTCGCATCGAAGAACAGCAGGCGCGCCGTCGCCGCGCGCTTCAGCGCCGCGTGCACTTCCGACATCGACAGGCCGCTGAAGGCCGCCAGCTGCGGATAGGTCGTGGCCGCCTCACGTGCGGCCGCAAGCGCGAGCAGCAGGTAGAAATCCTGCGGCTTCAGCACGGCTTGGCGGTTGGCGGGTCGCAGCAACGTTCGGGGCCGGTTTCGGAATTCGCGAAACGCGAAAGTGGACGCGGAACAGCACGTTGTCAATCAACGACCGCATCCTCGAACCCGCGTCGCGTATGGCGGCGCCGAGCGGTGACCTCGGCCGCAGCGGCGCGCCCGCGCTGCGCATTCGCTGTTCGCGAACAGCGAACGGCGGGCTACCCACCCCACGCATAGTCGATCGTCACCGGCGCGTGATCCGAGAACCGCTGCGCCGTGAAGATCTCGGCCGCGCGCGCGAGCTGCGCGAACGCCGGGGTCGCCAGCTGGTAGTCCAGGCGCCAGCCGACGTTCTTCGCGTACGCCTGTCCGCGGTTCGACCACCACGTGTAGCGCTCGGGCCGCGGGTCCAGCATGCGGAACACGTCGACGTAGCCCAGCGTGTCGATCACGCCGTCGAGCCATGCGCGCTCCTCGGGCAGGAAGCCCGAGTTCTTCTGGTTGCTCTTCCAGTTCTTCAGGTCGATCGGCTTGTGCGCGACGTTCCAGTCGGCGCACAGCACCACGTGCCGGCCGCTGCGCGCCAGCTCGACCAGCCGCGGGATGAAGCGCTCCATGAAGTCGAACTTGATCTGCAGCCGCTCGGGCGAACTCGTCCCGGACGGCACGTACAGCGACACCACCGACAGGTCGCCGAAGTCCGCCTGCAGGTAGCGCCCCTCGGCGTCGATGTCCTCGATGCCCAGGCCCGCGACGATGCGGTCGGGCGGGCGACGGCTGTAGAGCCCCACGCCGCTGTAGCCAGGGCGCTGCGCGCAGTGGAAGTGGCCGGTCAACTCGCCCGGTGCGCGCATCGCGTCGTCGAGCTGATGGTCGTGCGCTTTCAGTTCCTGCACGCAGACGACGTCGGCGCCCTGCTGCGCGACCCAGTCGAGCCAGCCCTTCTTCGCCGCCGATCGCACACCGTTCAG
The DNA here is from genome assembly GCA_025459035.1 of Burkholderiales bacterium. GTDB lineage: Bacteria > Pseudomonadota > Gammaproteobacteria > Burkholderiales. The sequence goes on along the minus strand of JALORJ010000136.1, from coordinate 7,092 downwards.
ATTCGTCTGGATAATGCGGAACATGCCCGGGACCCATGAAGACTTCCGCAGCGCGTTCGTGCGCTTCGCGATCGCGAAGGGCGTGCTGCTGTTCGGCGAGTTCACCACGAAGGCCGGACGGCGCTCGCCGTATTTCTTCAATGCCGGGCTGTTCCGGGACGGCGACAGCGTGCGCGAGATCGGCCGGCACTACGCTGCCACGCTCGATGCCGCAGGCGCCGGCTTCGACGTGCTGTTCGGCCCGGCCTACAAGGGCATTCCGCTCGCGACCGCCACGGCCATCGCGTTCGCGGAGCGCGGACGCAACGTGCCGTTCGCGTACAACCGCAAGGAAGCCAAGGACCACGGCGAGGGCGGCACGGTGGTCGGCGCCGCGCTCGAGGGGCGCGTGATGATCGTCGACGACGTCATCTCCGCCGGCACCTCGGTGCGCGAGTCGATCGAGATCATCCGCGCCGCGGGCGCCACGCCCTGCGGGGTGGTGATCGCGCTCGACCGGCAGGAGCGCGGGGCCGGCACGCTGTCGGCCGCGCAGGAAGTCACCGCCGCCTGGGGCATTCCGGTCCACGCCATCTGCACGCTCGACACGCTGCTTTCAACCCTCGACGGCGACGCGGCCCTTGCCGGTCATCGCGACGCCGTGCGGGCCTATCGCGCGCAGTGGGGCGTGGCCGGATGAAGCCGTCCGCGCTGGTGGCCGCAGCGCTGCTGCTGCTCGGCGGCGCGGTCGCGACGGCCGACACCAAGGCGCCGCGCAAGCTCTACAAGTGGACCGACGACAAGGGCGTCGTCCATTACACCGAGACGCTGCCGGCGGAGGTCGCGGGGCGCGAGCGCACCGAACTCGACACGCGCGGCCGCGTGCGGGGTCGGCGCGAGGCCGCGCTGACCGACGAGCAACGCCGCCAGGCCGACGCCGCGACGGCGCAGCGCGTGCTCGACGACAAGGCCGCCGACGAGGCGCGCCGCCGCGACAAGGCGCTGCTGAACACGTACACGAGCGAGGCCGAGATCGACAAGCTGCGCGACCGCGCGCTGGTGTCGCCTGCGCAGGCGATCGACAACGTGCAGCTGCGTCTGGCCGCCGCGAAGCGCCGCGAGGCCGACACGCGCGCCAAGGCCGACGCGCTGCGCGGTCAGGGCAAGGCCGTCCCGGGCGTGCTGGTCGAGGACCTCAACGAGCAGGGGCGCGACATCGATCGCCTGGCCGCGGACCTCGTCGCGCGGCAGCAGGAGATGAAGCACGTGCAGGAGAAGTACGAACTCGAGAAGCGCCGCTGGCGCGAGCTGCGCGCGGCGGCGCCGACGGCGCCGACGGCGCCCGCGGCATCGTCAGGTCAGGCCGCCCCTGCGACACGTCGCCCGTGACCGCCGCTCGCGCGCACCGGGGCGGCTGACCGGCCATCCGCTGCGCCGCGGGCGGATCCGCGGCATCAGCCCGCGAGGGCTGCGCGCAGGCGCTCGTTGACCTGCGCCGGGTTGGCCCGGCCCTTCGACGCCTTCATCACCTGCCCGACCAGGGCGTTGAACGCCTTGTCCTTGCCGGCGCGGAACTCGTCGACCGAGCGCGGGTTCGCGGCCATCACTTCCGCGATCAGCGCGTCGAGCGCGCCGGCGTCGGAGATCTGCACCAGTCCGCGCGCGGCGATGATCGCGTCGACATCGCCTTCGCGCGCCCACAGCGCGTCGAACACTTCCTTCGCGAGCTTGCCCGACAGCGTGCCGTCGACGATGCGCGCGACCAGCCGCGCGAGCTGCGCCGGCGCGACCGGCGACGCCGAGATGTCGAGGTCCTCGCGGTTCAGGCGCGCGGCGAGGTCGCCCATGATCCAGTTCGCGCAGAGCTTCGGCTCCGACGGCAGCGCCGCGACCGTGGCGTCGAAGTAGTCGGCGATCTCGCGGCTCGCCGTGAGCGTCGCGGCGTCGTACGCCCCCAGGCCCATCTGCGCGACGAACCGCTCGCGTCGCGCCTGCGGCAGCTCCGGCAGCGCGGCGCGGACCTGCTCGATCCACTGCGGCGTGATCTCGAGCGGCAGCAGATCCGGGTCGGGGAAGTAGCGATAGTCCTGCGCGTCTTCCTTCGAGCGCATCGCGCGCGTCTCGTCGCGATCCGGGTCGTACAGCCGCGTCTCCTGCACCACGTGACCGCCGCTGTCGATCAGGTCGATCTGGCGCTCGACCTCGTGCTCGATCGCGCGCTCGAGAAAGCGGAACGAGTTCAGGTTCTTGATCTCGCAGCGCGTGCCGTACTTCGGGTCGCCGATGCGCCGCACCGACACGTTGGCGTCGCAGCGGAAGCTGCCTTCCTGCATGTTGCCGTCGCAGATGTCGATCCAGCGCACCAGCGCGTGCAGCGCGCGCGCGTACGCGACGGCCTCGGCCGCCGAGCGCATGTCCGGCTCGCTCACGATCTCGAGCAGCGGCGTGCCGGCGCGGTTCAGATCGATGCCGCTCATGCCGGCGAAGTCCTCGTGCAGCGACTTGCCGGCGTCTTCCTCGAGATGCGCGCGGGTGAGCCGCACCACCTTCTCGACGTCGCCGATGCGGATGGCGAGCGTGCCGCCCTCGACCACCGGACGCTCGTACTGGCTGATCTGATAGCCCTTCGGGAGGTCGGGATAGAAGTAGTTCTTGCGCGCGAAGATCGAGCGCGCGCTCACCTGGCCGCCGACGGCCAGACCGAAGCGGATCGCGCGCTCCACCGCGCCGCGGTTGAGCACCGGCAGCACGCCGGGCAGCGCGAGGTCGACCGTCGCCGCCTGCGTGTTCGGCGCGGCACCGAAGGCGGTCGACGCCCCGGAGAAGATCTTCGAGACGGTCGACAGCTGCGTGTGGGTCTCGAGGCCCACCACGACTTCCCAGCCCTGCGGCGTCGTGCCCATCGTCAGTACCCCGTCGGCACGCGGCGATGCCAGTCGGTCGCGCACTGGTACTGGTGTGCGACACCCAGCATCCGGGCCTCGTCGAAGTGGTTGCTCATCAGCTGCAGTCCGACCGGACGGCCGTGCGCACCGAAGCCGCATGGCAGGCTCATGCTCGGCAGGCCCGCGAGGCTGCCCGGCACGGTGTAGAGGTCGGCGAGATACATCGACACCGGATCGGCGGCCTTCTCGCCGAAGCCGAACGCGACGGTCGTCGTCACCGGCCCGGCGATCACGTCGCAGTCGCGGAACGCCCGCTGGAACTCGTCCGCGATCAGACGGCGCACCTGCTGGGCCTTCAGGTAGTACGCGTCGTAGTAGCCATGCGACAGCACGTACGCGCCGATCAGGATGCGCCGCTTCGGCTCGGGTCCGAGGCCCTCGGCGCGCGAGCGCTTGATCATGTCGGTCAGGTCGCCGTGCGTGGCGGCGCGATGGCCGTAGCGCACGCCGTCGAAGCGCGACAGGTTCGACGAGCACTCGGCCGGCGCCACGACGTAGTACACGGGGATGCCGAGCGCAGCGCTCGGCAGCGAAATCTCGACGCGGCGCGCACCGAGCGACTCGTAGACCTGCAGCGCGGCCTCGACCGCCGCCGCGACATCGGGTGACAGACCCGGACCGAAGAACTCCTTCGGCACCCCGATGCGCAGGCCCTGCACCGACTGCCCGAGGGCGCGCGTGCAGTCTTCCGGCGCACGGTCGAGGCTCGTCGAATCGCGCGGGTCGAACGCGAGCATCGCCGACAGGACGTGCGCGGCGACGGCCGCCCGTAGGTGGGCTTCACGCCGGTGACGCCGGTGAACGCGGCGGGCTCGCGGATCGAGCCGCCGGTGTCGGTGGCGGTGGCGACCGGCGCGATGCGCGCGGCCACCGCGGCGGAGCTGCCGCCGGAGCTGCCGCCGGGCACCGCGCCCTTGTCCCACGGGTTGAGCACCGGGCCGTACGCGCTGTTCTCGTTCGACGAGCCCATCGCGAACTCGTCGCAGTTGAGCTTGCCCAGCGTCACCATGCCGGCGGCGGCAAGCCGCTCGACGACGGTCGCGTCGAACGGGCTCATGTAGCCCGCGAGCATCCGGCTCGACGCGGTGCTGGCGAAGTCGCGCGTGACGAAGATGTCCTTGTGCGCGATCGGCACGCCGAGCAGCGGTCCGCGCTCGCCGGCCGCGAGTCGCGCATCGGCGGCGCGCGCCTGCGCGAGGGTCACGTCCGGGCGCACGTCGAGGTACGCGTTGAGATCGCGGTGTGCGTCGATGCGCGCGAGGAAGTGCTGCGCCAGTTCGACCGCCGACACCTCGCGCTTGGCGAGGTACGCCGCCAGTTCCGCGACGCTCGCGGTGTGCAGATCGGTCATCGCATGCGCCTCACTCGACCACGCGCGGCACGAGATACAGGCCGTCCTGCGCCGCCGGGGCGTTGCGCTGCGCGGCGTCGCGCACGTCGGGTTCGGTGACCGCGTCGTCGCGCAGCCGCTGCGCGCCGCCGAGCGGATGCGCCATCGGCTCGATCCCGGTCGTGTCGACCGCCTGGATCTGCTCGATCATCGCGAAGATGTCGTTCAGCTGAGCGAGCGTTCGCCCGGTCTCTTCGGGGGTGATGTGCAGGCGCGCGAGATGCGCGATGCGTTCGACGTCGGCAGCAGTGAGCGGCATGGGAACGGGGTCGGGGGCGGCCGATCGGTGCAGGCGGGGCGAGCGCAGGTCGGTCCGGCCGCCGCGACGCGCGGGAGTGCACACCACGCCCGAAAAGGGAGCGAATCGGCCGTAAACTATCACTCGCGGAAGCCCCTGACCACGCCGTTCCCCGGCCGTGCGCAGGGGCTTCCGGTCATTCTGGACACCCCTCGGCTCGCATGTTCGGCTTCCTGCGCGGTTACTTCTCGAACGACCTTGCCATCGACCTCGGCACGGCCAACACCCTCATCTACGCGCGGGGGCAGGGCATCGTGCTCGACGAGCCGTCGGTCGTCGCGATCCGCCAGGACGGTCCCAACGGCAAGAAGGTGATCGAGCAGGTCGGACTCGCCGCCAAGCAGATGCTCGGACGCACGCCCGGCAACATCAGCGCGATCCGACCGATGAAGGACGGCGTCATCGCCGACTTCACCGTGACCGAGCAGATGCTCAAGCAGTTCATCAAGAAGGTGCACGACTCGCGGCTCTTCAGCCCGCAGCCGCGCATCGTGATCTGCGTGCCGTGCGGCTCGACCCAGGTCGAGCGCCGCGCCATCCGCGAGTCGGCGTTGAGCGCCGGGGCCCGCAAGGTCGAGCTGATCGAGGAGCCGATGGCCGCGGCGATCGGCGCCGGCCTGCCGGTGTCGGAGGCCACCGGATCGATGGTCGTCGACATCGGCGGCGGCACCACCGAAGTGGGCGTGATCTCGCTCGGCGGCATCGTGTACTCGGCGTCGGTCCGCGTGGGCGGCGACAAGTTCGACGAAGCCATCATCAACTACATCCGCCGCAACTACGGGATGCTGATCGGCGACCCGACCGCGGAGGAGATCAAGAAGGACATCGGCTCGGCCTTCCCGGGCTCGGAAGTGCGCGAGAAGGAAGTCAAGGGTCGCAACCTCGCGGAGGGCATCCCGCGCAGCTTCACGATCTCGTCCAACGAGATCCTCGAGGCACTGACCGATCCGCTGAACAGCATCGTGAGCGCGGTCAAGTCCGCGCTCGAACAGACGCCGCCCGAGCTGGGCGCCGACATCGCCGACAAGGGCATGGTGCTGACCGGCGGCGGAGCGCTGCTGCGCGACCTCGACCGCCTGCTGCAGGAAGAGACGGGCCTGCCGGTGATCGTCGCCGAGGACCCGCTCACCTGCGTCGTGCGCGGCTCCGGCAAGGCGCTGGAGAACATGGACAAGTGGACGGGCGTCTTCACCCACGACTGATCCGGTCGCGCGGCGCGCGCTGACCCATGCAGGCGGCCGCCCCGCTCATCTTCCGGCGAGGCCCGAGCCTCGGAACCCGCTTCGCCGGCTACGCGCTGATCGCGCTCGTGCTGCTGGTGGCCGATGCGCGGCTGCGCTACCTCGAGCAGGTACGGGCCGCGGCCGCGTTCGTGCTGTATCCGCTCGAGACCGTCGCGCGCATGCCCGCGGTGCTGGGTGCGCGCGCGGCCGACTTCTTCGTGACCCAGGCGGCGCTGTATCGCGAGAACGAATCGTTGCGCAAGGAGCGTCTGCTCGCCACCGAGGAAGTGCAGCGCCTGCGGGCCCTCGAGCGCGAGAACGCGCAGCTGCGGCGGCTGATCGGCGCCGCACCGTCGGTGGCGCGGTCGCGCACGCTGGCCGAGATTCTCTTCGAGACGCGCGACGCCTATAGCCGCCGGGTCGCGATCGATCGCGGCGGAGCGCAGGGCGTGAAGCTCGGCCAGCCGGTGATCGATCACGCCGGCGTGATCGGCCAGGTCACGCGCGTGTTCGCGTTCACGGCCGAGGTCTCGCTGATCACCGACAAGTCGCAGTCGATTCCCGTGCAGGACGTGCGCAGCGGGCTGCGCTCGGTCACCTTCGGCACCGGGCGCGACGCCGTCGTCGAACTCGGCTTCATTCCGATCAACGCGGACATCCAGATCGGCGACCAGCTCGTCACGTCGGGCATCGACGGGCTCTACCCGCCGGGGCTGCCGGTCGCGGTGATCGAGAACATCGAGCGCAACGCCGCGTTCTCGTACGCCCGCGTGACCTGCCGGCCGCTGGGCGGCGTGTCGAGCTGGAACCGCGTGGTCGTGCTGGGCGACGGCCCGGCCCTCCCCGACAACACGTTGGGCGGCGCGAGGCTTGTCGCACCGCCGGTCGCGTCACCGGCCCCCGAGGCCGCGTCCGCCGTGGCACCCGGCGTCGCGCCGCCGCCCGCTTCGCCGGGTGGCGTCACCCGATGATCCGCGCTCGCATCGGCGACAACATTCACGGCGACGAGATCCTGTTGCCGGTGCCGGCGTTGCTGATCGGGTTGTCGCTGCTCGGTGCGTTGCTGTTCGATCTGGTGCCGACCGGACCGTGGATGCAGCTGGTGTGGCCCGATGCGGTCGCGGTGCTGCTGGTCTACTGGGCGGTCTACCAGCCCCACCGGCTGGGTCTGTGGCCGGCGTTCGTCCTCGGTCTGCTGGTCGACGTGCACGACGCCAGTCTGTTCGGCCAGCACGCGCTCGCGTGGGTCACGCTCGT
>JALORJ010000135.1 GCA_025459035.1 Burkholderiales bacterium | reverse complement strand
CCGCCCATACCATATCGGCGATGAAGTTGTCGCCTCCGAACACGTCGTCCATGGCAAGCCGGAGGCGGGCCTGCTCACCCTCGTCACACGACACAAAGACGGCACCGTCCTGCTTAAGAAGATCCCTCGCCAGCTTCAACCGCGGATACATCATGTTCAGCCAGTCGGTGTGAAACCTCCCGCTCGCCTCGGGATTGCTGCTGATCTTCCGCCCGCCCTCCACCTGCCCGGTCAGCTCCAGATAGTTCCGGATACTGTCCCTGAAATCGTCGGGATAGACGAAGTCCTTGCCGGTGTTGTACGGCGGATCGATGTAGATGAGCTTGACCTTCCCGGCGTAGCTCTTCTGCAGCAGCTTCAGCACCTCGAGGTTGTCGCCCTCGATCATGAGGTTCTGCGTGGTCTCCCAGTCCAGGCTGTCCTCGGGGCACGGGCGCAGCGTGCCGGTGGACGGCGTGAGCGCGAGCTGCCGCGCGCGGCGCTTGCCGTGCCAGCCAAGGCCGTACTTCTCGTCGGCGTCGGTGACGGTCCGGTCGCCCACCAGTGCCTTCAGCACGTCCACGTTCACGGCGGCGCCGTCGGGCCCCTCCGTGATCAGGTCGGGGAACAGCGCCTTCAGCCGCTGGAGGTTCTCGGCGACGAGGTCCGGGCTCATCGTCTCGGGATCGGTGGCGGCCAGCTTCTTCATCGGGTCCTCGGGGTTCACAGTCGTGCGTGCGCGGCGGACCGGGCGGCCTCGGCGCGCTTCAGTTCCAGATTCAGTGCGACCTGCCTCGGCAGCTGCCTCTCCTTCGCTGCGACCGATCGCAAGCGCGAGATTTCGGCGTCGAGCCGTGCGCACTCGCGCAGCGCCTCGCGCCGGTTGGCGGTCTGATCCGGCGAGGTGGCCGCGGCGAAGATGCCGGTGACCCGGGCGGCGAGCAGGGCCAGCAACGTGTCGATCCAGCCCTGGTAGAGGCGGTACAGATCGGCTCGCGGCTGGTGCGCCGGCGACAGCGCCCCGTGGAACGCCGATCGCAGCGCGTCTGGCTCGGAATCCGTCAGCGTGACCGCCACCGGCTCGCCGTCCAGCACCGTGGCCCCGGCCTGCGCCTGTGACCAGCGCTTGTGGGCCAGCGAGACGGTGACGCGGTTGCCTTCGCCCGCCAGCAGGAACACCGGGTAGGGCACCGCACGATGGATCAGCTCGCCCAGCCGCTCCACCCGGGCCTCGGTTCGCAGCGTGGCCGTCAGTACCGCGATCTCGAGGTACTCGCGAACCTCGTCGCGAAACGCCGGCACGCCGATGGTCGTGGGCTTGAGCGTCGCCACCCAGCGCACTTCTTCGATGCCTTCGTGGATGCGCCGCTTGTCCGCGGCCGTCGGCGCACCGTGCTCCACCAGCAGCGTCCGGGGCACCCGACGGTCCACCCGCGCGCCCGGCGGCAGCGCGAGGGCGTCGATCACGGTGGCGGGGTTCACGTGGCCGCCTCCGGCAAGATCACGAGGAACGCCACGACTTCGAAGTCGTCGATCCCCGCGAATTCGCCCGCCAACGCGTGCGTGCCGCCCGGCGTGAAGAGGCTCGCGATCGCGCGCTCTTCGGTGTTGCCCACCACCGACCCGACGGCGGCAGCGAGCAGGCGCTGGGCGTCGCGCATGTCCTCGCCCTGCTTCGTCGCCTTGTCGAAGCGGGCGCAGGCCGCCGCGTCGGGCAGGTCGCGGCCCACGCACACGCGCTTGAGTCGGTCGAGGATCCGCTTGGCTTGCGGGAACGGCAGCAGCACTGCGCGGTCGTCGCCCACGTGCACCAGATAGTGGGGGCTGAGCGGGTAGCCCGCTTCGACAGCGCGCATGGCGGCCGCCCCCTCCGCCCGCAGGCAGAAGATGATGCCCGGCGGGATCTCGGCTTCGGGGGTGGTGGTGACGGCCATCGTGCCGAGCGGCAAGGCGTCGAGAACGCCAGGATTCGCGCGCAGGTACTCGGCGAGATCGATACGGAAGTCCGTGAGCGTGAGGTCCGCGATGGACACGCCGGTGGAGAGATCCTCGAGGTCGATGACGGCATCCTGCAGCTTGAGCAACTGCTTGCGGCGGTACTCGAGGTCGTTCATCGGGTTGCCCGACTGCTGCTCGATCAGGTTCTCCTCACCGGTGGCAGAGATGTCGAGCAGCACCATGCGGCCGCTGACCCGCTGCTCCAGATTGATGTACTCCTCCAGCTCCATGTTCGGCCAGAAGTTCACAAGCTGGATGCGCGCGTTGGGCGACCCGAGGCGGTCGATGCGGCCGAAGCGCTGAATGATGCGCACCGGATTCCAGTGGATGTCGTAGTTGATCAGCCAGTCGCAGTCCTGCAGGTTCTGGCCCTCGGAGATGCAGTCGGTGGCGATGAGCAGATCGAGATCACCGTCGCCGGCGAACTCCTCGGGGCGCTCCTTCGAGCGTGGTGCAAAGGCGGTGAGGATCGACGCCAGGTCCTTGCGCAGGCCGGGCAGCGTGGTCTCGTTGCCGCCCGCGCCCGTGACCAGCGCCGAGTCGACGCCGAGGGTGGTCCTGGCCCACGGCGCCAGCTGCTCGAACAGGTAACGGGCGGTATCGGCGAACGCGGTGAAGATGATCACCTTGCGGTTGCCGGGATTGATCGGCTCGCGGCACTTGTGCGCGATCACGTCGCGCAACGCGATCAGCTTGGCGTCGCGGGCGGGATCCACCTGCTGCGCGGCGGAGACCAGCGTGGCCAGCCGGTTGCGATCCTCGATCAGGTCCTGCTTCCAGCGAACCAGATCCACATCCTTGAGCAGCACCTTGACCTTGCGGCCCACGACCAGGCTCTCGAAGGCCGGCTCGTCGAGGTCCAGGTCGTCGATCGAGAGGTCGAGTTCTTCCAGCTCGCCGGCCTGTGCCTCGATGCGCGCAAGCATGGCCTCGACGTCGCGAAGCTGCCGCTTCACGGTGAGCGCGAACGACGGCACGGCGCTTTCCATGCGCTTGAGCACGTTGACCCGCAGCAGGTGGATCAGGCTTTCTTCGCGATCCGACTGCCGGAAGAAGCCGGTGCCGCCCTTCACCTGCGTGCTGTACTTGCGGTCGTAGGCCTCCTGCCTGTGCGGCAGCACGTAGCGAAGCGGGGCGTACGAGGCGAGGTTCAGACGGCGGATCTCGAGATTGATGTCCGCAACGGGCGGGAAGGCGCCCGCGCGGTCCACGTCGGCCTTGATGTTGACGGGCTTGAGCCGGTCCGGGAAACGGCCGGTCTCCGTGGTGCCGTAGTACTTCTCGATGTGGCGGCGCGAACGGGCGATCGTGAGCAGATCGAGCAAGCTGAAGTAGTCGAAGCCCAGCATGTCGATCAGACGCGAGGGGGTGCGCTCGGCCTCGTCCAGGTCCAGCCAGCGGTTGAACTGCTTCTGCGCCAGTCGGGTGGTGGCGTCGATGCTGCCGATGCCGTGATCGATCAGCGCCGTGTCGTCGCCCTCGGTCACGAAGGCGATCTGGTTGCGCAGATCGGCCAGGCGATTGTTGACCGGCGTGGCCGAGAGCATGAGCACTCGCGTCTTGACCCCTTCGCGGATGATTCTCCGCATCAACCGGTCGTAGCGCGTCTCCCCGCCTGCCTGCGGCGTCTTCTTGTTGCGAAAGTTGTGCGACTCGTCGATGACGACCAGGTCGTAGTTGCCCCAGTTCACGTGGGCAAGGTCGATGTCGCCGGACATACCGCCATCGCGCGACAGGTCGGTGTGATTCAGGACGTCGTAGTTGAAGCGGTCGGCGGCCAGGACGTTGCGGCGGTCGTTCGCCTTGTAGAGGGTCCAGTTGTCGCGGAGGCGCTTCGGACACAGCACGAGCACGCGGTCGTTGCGCAGCTCGTGATACTTGATGATGGCGAGCGCCTCGAAGGTCTTGCCCAGGCCCACGCTGTCCGCGACGATGCAACCGCCGAAACGGTCGAGCTTGTCGATCGCGCCGACCACGCCATCGCGCTGGAACTTGTAGAGCTTCTTCCAGACGACCGTGTTGCGAATGCCTGTCGCGGACTTGACGATGCGCTCTTCGTCGAGCGCGTCGCCACGATCGCCGAAGAGGTGGTGGAGGATCAAGGCGTAGGCGAGGTGCGGGTCGCGATGTCGCGCGATGCGGTCGAGCGCTTCGATGACCGACGTCTTCGCGCCGGGTGCGTCCGGCAGGGCCGCCCACTGCGCGTCGAACCACTGGGTCGTCTGCTGCGCTTCGTCGGGGGTCTCGGCCGCCTGGATCAGGCTGAGCGGATTGCCCGGTGTCAGGCCGAGTCCGTCGGTGGTCAGCGCGAGCGAGCCCATGAACGTGCCCAGGGGCTGACCCGACTTCGCGCGCACGATCAAGGCCCCTTGCGGAACGGTGCCGCGCGCGAGCCGGATCTGCGCACCCGCCGCGATCCAGTCGCGAACCTCGGCAGCCAGCCAGCGCGACCGCAGCTGGTTTCGTGCGGGTCGGTCCGCCGCCTGGCCCAGCAGCGGCGTTGCCGCGAGGTCGGCAGGCAGCACGACACGGCACCGTTCGACCCGGCGCAGTCCGGACAGCAGGTGGTGCGCCGCGAAGACCGACAACGCCGGCGTGACGGCATCCAGCTGCCCGTCATCCACGAGCATCGCCAGCAGCAGGTCGGCGACGCGGTCGCCCCCCGTGTTGCGAACCAGCTTCACTCGCCGAACTCCCCGACACGGGGTGACAGCAGCGAAGTGCCGCCGCGCCCGTGCCTGAACTGCCTCGCCATGTCCTGTTTCCTCTGTGGGTCGTCAGCCACCACGTCCGGCAGATCCGAGGTCCTGTTCGGCGCGGATCCTGGTACGCGGACGCATCGAGCACGTCGTTGCAGTCGTGAGCAATGCGGTCGATCGACCACGATCCGGATGACGGTGACGGCGGTGCTCGGCATCGCTCTCGACGTGTCGCGATGTCACAAGACTGGGGGGTGGGGATGGGGATCGGCGGCGCGCCGCGGTGTGGCGGATGTCGATGTCGAAGTCGAGTCACGCATTCATCGACGACGTCCCCCGATTCCACCGTCGACCACGGCTTGCTTCAACCCCCTCAGATCGGCGCCCCCTCCACCCCGATCTGCCGCAGGATGCCGCCGGGCGCGCCGCCTTCGATGGGGTCGGGCCGGATCAGCACCAGTCCGTCCGGTTCGCAGCGGTAGCGGAAGACCTGCTCGGGGATGCGCACGAAGCGGCCGGTCGCGGGCACGGCGGGCAGTCCGGGCCAGGCGAAGGTGCCGCGGTGATGGCCCGACTGGCGCCACGTGATCGCCAGCAGGTCGCCGTCGTGCGCGATCGGATCGTGGTCATAGGTCCAGTCGGGAAACCCGGCGTACAGCGCACGCAGGAACGGCACGAACTCGGCTTTCGACAGCACGCGCCCGCCGCTCTCGACGCGCAGGTCGTCGCGCATCGTCGCGGCGATCGCGGTCACGTCGTGCGCCTTCAGGCCGGCGACGTAGGCGTGGAAGATGGCAGGGATGTCGGACGTGTCCATCGTCATCCTCGCAACGCGACCTTGAAGCGCTCGCACGCCGCGACCAGCTGCGCGCGGATGCCCGGCTCCCACGCCGAATGCCCGGCGTCGGGCACGACGATGAACTCGGCCTCGGGCCACGCGGCGTGCAGGTCGAACGCCGACACGGCGGGGCAGACCATGTCGTAGCGCCCCTGCACGATCGTCGCCGGCAGATGGCGGATGCGGTCGATGCCGGCCAGCAGTCCGGCGGCGGGCAGGAAGCTGTCGTGCGCGAAGTAGTGCGCCTCGATGCGCGCCAGCCCGAGCGCGACGACGTCGTCGCCGAAGTGGCGCATCGCGTCGTCGCTCGGCAGCAGCGTCGAACACGCGCCTTCGTACAGGCTCCACGCGCGTGCGGCAGGCATGTGCACGGCGGTGTCCGGGTGCTCGAGCAGGCGCCGGTACGCGCCCAGCAGGTCGTCGCGGTCGGCCTCGGCGACGAAGCCCGCGAAGCGTCCCCACACGTCGGGGAACACCTCGCGCATGCCGTACAGGAACCAGCGGATCTCGCTCGGGCGGCACAGGAAGATGCCGCGCAGGATGAAGCCGGTGCAGGCCTGCGGATGCGCCTGCCCGTACGCGAGCGCGAGCGTCGATCCCCACGAGCCGCCGAACACCACCCAGCGGTCGATGCCCAGGTGCCGGCGCAGCCGCTCGAGGTCGGCGACCAGATGCGGCGTGGTGTTGACGTGCAGCGATCCGAGCGGCTTCGAGCGGCCCGCGCCGCGCTGGTCGAAGACCACGATGCGCCAGGCCGCCGGGTCGAAGAAGCGCCGGTGCGCGGCGCTGGCGCCGGCGCCCGGTCCGCCGTGCAGGAACACCACCGGCTGGCCGTGCGGATTGCCACTCGTCTCCCAGTACAGGCGGTGGCCGTCGCCGACGTCGAGCATGCCGCTCGCGTGCGGTTCGATCTCGGGCCACAGCTCGGTGCGCGGCATCGGCATGCGGTCGTTCATGGGGTCGGTCCGACAGGGCCTCAGCGCTGCGTCACGCGCCAGCCGCGGCGGCGCAGTTGCTCGACCAGTCCGGTGTCGCCGACGAGATGCGCGGCACCGATGGCCACGAGCACGTCGCCCGCCCCCGCGGCGTGCAGCGCCGTGACACGCGCGAGCATGCGGTCGTTGCGTGCGTCGACGAGGCGCTGCTGCAGCTCGCGCGCGGCGTCCGCCGGCATGCGCGCCCACTCGTCGGCCAGCGTCGCGGTGAGCGCGGCGGCGTCGCCGTCGCGCCAGGCGTCGTGCAGCTGGCGCGCGTCGCGCAGCATCGAGCGGTCGTCCAGACCGCGCAGCGTCGCGTCGAGCAGCGCTGTCTGCGTGGCGGGCGACAGGTCCGCGAACAGCGCGACCTGCATCGACAGCGATTCGAGCTCGACCACGCGGTGCCCGGCGGCGCGGGCGCGCTGCACGACCACGCTGTCGACGCCGCGCGCCGGGTCGAAGCCGTGCGCGGTCAGCTCGAGCACCGACAGCGTCATCGCCGCCAGGAAGGGCCGCATCATCCGCGCGCCGCCTTCGGGCACGCC
>JALORJ010000134.1 GCA_025459035.1 Burkholderiales bacterium | reverse complement strand
CGCACTCGTGTGAAAGCGCGCACAGCGCGGAGACACACGAGGCCAGCGAGTCATCCCCCTTGCAGGGGTGGCTCGCCGAAGTCCAGATCCTGTTGGAAGGTGCCCTTGGACGTCTTGCGCGCAGTCCCGCGACGGCGCACGGTCCCCGCCTCACGCGACGGGTTCCTGCTGCCGTGCCGGCGAAACACCGCGAGCGCCTCGTCGGCCGCTGCCGGGTTCTTGCGCACCGACCACATCCTTTCGCGCGCCTCGCGAACCGCCGTTGCGGGATCGACGATCGGCATCGGATAGTCGCGCCCGATCACGCAACCGGCGCTGCGCTGGTCCGACGGCGACAACTTCCACGGTTCGAACAGTCCTGGCGTGGAGACCCGCGACAGTTCCGGGACCCATCGGCGCACGAAGTGTCCGTCGGGATCGTGATCGATTGCCTGCTTCACCGGGTTGTAGATCCTCAGCGTGTTGATCCCGGTCGTGCCCGACTGCATCTGGCACTGGGACCAGTGGATGCCGGGTTCGTAGTCGAGGAACTCGCGCGCGAGATGCAGGCCGCTGTCTCGCCAGTGCAGCCAGAGGTGGTACGAGGCGAAGCTCGTGACCATCGCGCGCATGCGGAAGTTGAGCCACCCGGTCGTTGCGAGCATCCGCATGCATGCATCGACCATGGGATAGCCGGTACGCCCTTCGCACCATGCGCCGAGACGGTCCGGGTGAGCCCCTTCCACGCGCAGCCCGTCGTGTCCGCGATGCATGTTGCGCCACTCGATCTCGGGCTCCGTCTCCAGCTTCTGCATGAAGTGACAGTGCCAGTGAAGGCGTGATTCGAACGCCTTCAGTGCCTGCAGCAGGATCGACGCGTCGCGTCGCGCACCCGGTTGCAGCAACTCGCTGCGCCGCAGCCACGCCGCTTGTGCCGCCTCGCGGATCGACACACTGCCGTACGCAAAGTGGGCAGACAACCGCGAGCAGGCCTCCGCGCCGGTGACGGGGCTGGACATGCCGGCGCGGTAGTCGGTCATGCGGTCGGCAAGGAACGACTCCAGCAGTGCCACCCCGCGTGCACGCCCGCCCCGTTGCCGTTCCGCCTTGTCCGGGTGCACAGTCGCCCGCGCTTCCGACGGCGCGGTCGAAAGCGCGCGCTGCAGGGTGTCGTCGGTGCGCCATCGTGCGATCGCATCCGGTACGGCAATCTGGGGCTCGCTCATGCGCGCATCCCATCGGACCGCCCAACCGTCCCGATCACGCAGCCCGCGCACGACGCCGTGTTGCGGCACCTCGTTCCACGCGATGCCACGATCACGGCACCAGCGCGCCACGCGGCGATCCCGCGCGAACGTCACCGCATTGCCTGTCTCTTCGTGGCTCCAGAGCGTGAAGCCGCTCGACAGCGCGAACAGATGCTCGAGGACGTCGGGCATGTGTCCGGCCATCCTCACCAGTCGATTGCCGCGGGCCCGGAGCGCGACGTCCAGCTCCTCGAGGCACTCGTCCACAAATCCGCGATGCTGCTGCGACCGGTCCGAAGAACCCTCGACGTCCGGCTCGTCGACGTAGAGCGCCAGCACCGGTCCCGTGCGTGCGGCACGCGCGAGCGGCGCATGGTCGTGCCACCGCAGATCGCGCTTGAACCACACCACCTGCAGCATCTCGACGCTCCACGCAAATGTTCGCCGCGCACCGACCGCACGCCGCGCCATGCGTTCCCGCCGCACCGGGCTCGCGCGCGATCCGGCATGCCGCACCGCCATGCAGCGCACGCTGCGACTCCGAAGACCGTCGAGTAACCTCGCTCCGCTCCAATCACTCTTCGCGACGCCCACTCGACATGATCCGAACCTTGCGCGCGCTCGCCGCCGTGGCGTTGCTCGGTCTGGCTGCCGTCACCGCCACCGCCCAGGAGCCCGTCAAGGGTGGCACGCTGGCCGTCGTCCTCAACCCCGAGCCGCCGATCCTCGTGTCGGCCTTCAACTCGGCCGCTCCGA
Organism: Burkholderiales bacterium; assembly: GCA_025459035.1. Lineage (GTDB taxonomy): Bacteria > Pseudomonadota > Gammaproteobacteria > Burkholderiales. The sequence goes on along the minus strand of JALORJ010000134.1, from coordinate 6,531 downwards.
TCGGTGTGGTGTCCACCAAGGTGCTCGAGGGGTTGCTGACCTACGACTTCGACATCCATCCGAAGCCGTCACTCGCCGAGACCTGGAAGGTCAGCCCCGACGGCAAGTCGATCACCTTCAACCTGCGCAAGGGCGTGAAGTGGCACGACGGTCGCGAGTTCACGTCGGCCGACGTGCAGTTCTCCGCGATGAAGGTCTGGAAGGAAATGCACCCCCGCGGCCGGTCCACGTTCGCGAAGCTGCTCGCCGTCGAGACTCCGTCGCCCCTCGTCGCCATCTTCAAGCTCGCGGAGCCGTCCCCGTACCTGATGTCGGCGCTCACGAGCTACGAGTCGCAGATCCTGCCGAAGCATCTCTACGACGGCACCGACATCGCGCAGAACCCCTACAACAACAAGCCCGTCGGCACGGGCCCCTTCGTCTTCAAGGAGTGGCAGAAGGGCAACTTCGTCACGCTCGAGCGCAACCCGGCCTACTGGGACGCCGGCAAGCCGTACCTCGACAAGCTCGTGATCCGCTTCATCCCGGACGCCGCTGCGCGGGCGGCGGCATTCGAGACGGGCGAAGTGCAGCTCGGAGGCTTCAGCCCGGTCCCGCTGAACGACGTGAAGCGCCTCGAGGCCACCGGCAAGTTCGACATCGAGACGCGCGGCTACGAGTACCTGTCGCCGATGTTCCTGATGGAGTTCAACCTTCGGAACCGCTATCTGCAGGACAAGCGCGTCCGGGCCGCCATCGCGCACGCCGTCGACCGCGACCTGATCGTGAAGACCGTGTGGTTCGGGTTCGGCAAGCCCGCCGTGAGTCCGGTCCCGTCGTCGCTCACGCAGTTCCACACGACCGACGTCGCCAGGTACCCGCTCGACCTCAAGAAGGCCGACGCGCTGCTCGACGAGGCCGGGTTCAAGCGGGCAGGCGACGGCAAGCGCTTCAAGCTGTTCCTCGACTACCTCCCGTACGGCTCGGACTACCAGCGCACCGCCGAGTACCTGAAGCAGGCGCTGTCGAAGATCGGCATCGACGTCGAGGTGCGCAGCCAGGACACTGCCGCGTTCCTGAAGCGCGTCTACACCGACAACGACTTCGACCTCACCACCAACTTTTTCTACGCGCTGCCCGATCCCACCATCGGCGTGCAGCGCATCTACTGGTCGAAGAACATCAAGAAGGGCGTGCCGTTCTCCAACGCGTCGGGTTTCACCAACACCGAGATGGACCAGCTGATCGAAGTCGCCCAGGTCGAGCACGACGTCAAGAAGCGCCGTGCCGCGCTCGTGCGCTGGCAGCAGCTGGCCGCCGAAGAACTGCCGGTGCTCGATCTGTTCGAGACGAAGTTCTTCACGCTCGCCTCGAAGCGTGTCCAGAACCACACCGTGTCCGCCGAGGGGGTGTACTCCAGCTTCGCGCAGGTCTGGGTGAAGAAGTGACGGCGCGGCCGCGCCGTCCGCATCTCGCGCAGCGCTGATGCCGCGCCTGCTACGCATCCTTGCCTGGCGCCTGCTGCAGGCCGTACCGATCATCGTCGGCATTGCCGTCTTCAACTTCCTGCTGTTGCACCTGGCGCCCGGCGATGCAGCCGACGTGCTCGCCGGCGAGGCCGGCGGGGCGACGCCCGAGTACATCGCGGAGCTGCGCGCGCGGTTCGGCCTCGATCAGCCGCTGCCGGTGCAGCTCGGCCGCTACCTCGCGAATGTCGCGACCCTTGATCTCGGCTGGTCGTTCCGGCATCAGAAGTCGGTCACCGAGCTGATCGCCACGCGCCTGCCGGCAACGTTGCTGCTGATGCTGGCCGCCGTCGCCACGGCCTTCACGCTCGGCGTCGTGGCGGGCGTCACCGCCGCGCGCTTCCTGCGACGCTGGCCCGACAGCCTGATCTCGGTGCTGGCGCTGCTCGCCTACGCGACCCCGATCTTCTGGGTCGGGCTGATGCTGATCCTGCTGTTCTCGGTGCAGCTCGGCTGGCTGCCGTCAGGCGGCATCGAGACCGTCGGCGCCGACCTCGCAGGCCTGGACCGCATCGTCGACATCGCACGGCACATGGTGCTGCCAACGCTCACACTGGCGCTGTTCTTCCTCGCGCTCTACGCGCGCCTGATGCGCGCCTCGATGCTCGAGGTGTACGGCCAGGACTTCGTGACGACGGCCCGCGCGAAGGGTCTGACCGAGCGCCGCGTCGCCTATCGCCACGTGCTGCGCAACGCGCTGCTGCCGATGGTGACGATGCTCGGCCTGCAGATCGGTTCGCTGCTCGGTGGGTCGGTCCTCGTCGAGACCGTGTTCGGCTGGCCGGGGCTCGGCCGCCTCGCCTTCGAGGCCGTCTTCCAGCGCGACCACAATCTGCTGCTCGGCATCCTGCTGCTGTCGTCGCTGCTCGTCGTGATCGCCAACGTCGTTGTCGATCTCGTCTACGCGCGGCTCGATCCGCGCATCGAGGTCGCATGACTCGCGGTGGCGCACGATGAAGGCGTTCGTCGGGCGTTTCGCCCGCAACCGCGCCGCGCTGGTCGGGGTCGCGATCCTGCTCGCGGTGGTCGCGATGGCGTTGTCCGCGCCGTGGATCTATCCGGGTGATCCGTGGGACATGGTGACCGAGCCCTTCCTCGCACCCGGCACGAACGCCGAGTTCCGGTTCGGCAGCGACATGATGGGACGCGATCTGGGGGCCGGCATCTTCCACGGGGCGCGCGTGAGCCTCGTGATCGGCGGGGTCGCGACCGCGGTTGCCGTGCTGGTCGGCGTGACCATCGGGGCCGTCGCCGGCTATCACGGCGGGCGCATCGACCGCGCCCTGATGGGGCTCACCGAGCTGTTCCAGACGATCCCCGCGTTTCTCTTCGCGATCGTGCTGGTGGCCATCTTCCAGCCGTCGGTACGCACGATCGTGCTGTCGATCGCGGCGGTGTCGTGGCCGCCGGTCGCGCGACTCGTCCGCGGCGAGTTCCTGAGCCTGCGCTCGCGCGAGTTCGTGCAGGCGTGCATCGCGATGGGCATGGGCGACCTGCGCATCATCGTGCTGCACTGCCTGCCCAACGCCTTCGCGCCGATCATCGTCACCGGATCGCTGATGGTCGCGACCGCCATCCTGACCGAGGCGGGGCTGTCGTTCCTCGGGCTGGGCGATCCGAACGTGATGAGCTGGGGCACGATCATCGGCGCCGGCCGCGAGGCACTGCGCACGGCGTGGTACGTGGCCACGCTCCCCGGCATCGCGATCCTGCTGACGGTGCTGGCGCTCAACCTCGTCGGCGAGGGTCTCAACGACGCGCTCAATCCCCGGTTGCGAAACCGGTGAGCGCGCCGTCCGACACCGCGCCGCTGCTCGAAATCCGCGGGCTGGTCACGCAGTTCCGCACGCGGGCGGGCGTCGCGCGCGCGGTCGACGGCGTGAGCTTCAGCGTCGCGGCGGGCGAGACCCTCGCGCTGGTCGGCGAGTCGGGCTGCGGCAAGTCGGTCACGTCGTTCTCCGTCCTGCGGCTGATCGCGAGCCCGCCGGGCGAGATCGCGGCGGGCGAGGTGCGCTTCCAGGGCCGCGACCTGCGCACGCTGCCCGAGTCCGCGATGCGTGCGGTGCGCGGCAACGACATCGCCATGATCTTCCAGGAGCCGATGACGTCGCTGAACCCGGTGTTCACGATCGGCGACCAGATCGCCGAAGCGGTACGTGCGCACCGACCGGTGTCGAAGCGCGAGGCCACCGAGCGCGCGGTCGCGCTGCTGGCGCAGGTCCGCATCCCGGAGCCGGCGAAGCGTGCGGCCGAATATCCGCACCGCCTGTCGGGCGGCATGCGCCAGCGCGCGATGATCGCGATGGCGCTGGCGTGCGAGCCGAAGCTGCTGATCGCCGACGAGCCCACGACCGCGCTCGACGTGACGATCCAGGCACAGATCCTCGACCTGATCGACGAACTCAAGGCGCGCACCGGCATGGGGGTGCTGCTGATCACGCACGACCTCGGCGTCGTCGCGCAGCACGCGCAGCGCGTCGCGGTGATGTACGCCGGGCGCATCGTCGAGCAGGCGCCGACCGCCGACCTCTTTGCATCGCCGCAGCATCCGTACACGCGCGGCCTGCTGGCTTCGATCCCGCGGCCCGGGTCGCGCATCGCGCGGCTGGTGGAGATCCCCGGGCTGGTCCCGGCGCTGACCGACATGCCGGCCGGGTGCGCGTTCGCGCCGCGTTGTCCGCGCGCCCAGTCGGGTTGCAGCGTCCGCGTCCCGACGCTGGAGCCGATCGACGCATCGCGCCAGGTCGCATGCCTGCGAGCGCGGGAACCCGATCCGGTCGCCGAGCCCGTCGATGGCTGAGCCGCTGCTGCAGCTCGACGCGGTCGCCGTGCATTTCCCGACGCGCGGCGGGCACGTGCGGGCGGTCGACGGCGTGTCGCTCGAACTGCACGCCGGCGAGACCCTCGGCCTGGTCGGCGAGTCCGGCTGCGGCAAGAGCACGCTCGGCAAGGCCGCGATGCGGCTGGTCGATCCGACCGCCGGCACGATCCGGCTGGGCGGCGTCGACATCACGCGCGGATCGCGCCGCGCGTTGCGGCCGGTGCGCCCGCGCATGCAGATGATCTTCCAGGACCCGTTCGCGTCGCTGAATCCGCGCATGACGGTCGGTCGCATTCTCGAGGAGCCGCTGATCGTTCATGGCCGCGGCGACCGCGACGCCCGTCAGGCGCGCGTGCGCTGGCTGATGGACCGGGTCGGCCTGCGCCCGGAAGCCGCGGCACGCTATCCGCACGAGTTCTCCGGCGGGCAGCGCCAGCGCATCGGCATCGCGCGCGCGCTGGCACTGCAGCCCGACGTGATCCTCTGCGACGAGCCGGTGTCGGCGCTCGACGTCTCGGTGCGGGCACAGGTCATCAACCTGCTGGCCGACCTGCAGCGCGAGTTCGGGCTGGCCTACCTGTTCATCTCGCACGACCTGTCGGTCGTCGAGCACGTGTCGGATCGCATCGCGGTGATGTATCTCGGCAAGCCGTACACCCAGGCACTCATGTCGGCCGTGCCGCTCGCCGATCCGGGCGCGACGCGCGCGCGAATGCTGCTCGAAGGCGACCTGCCCAGCCCGATGCACCCGCCGTCGGGTTGCCGCTTCCGCACCCGCTGCCCGCGCGCCGAGGCCCGCTGCGCGCAGTCCGACCCCCCGCTGCGCGAAGTGGCGCCCGGCCATGCCGTCGCCTGTCACCTCGTCGCCTGATCCCCCACGCCCTTCCCGCGGGTGACGCGGCGACGGCGTTCGGCAGCGCCCGCGCGGGGCGCCGCCGAGCGCTCGACTCAGCCGTGCTTGAACACGACCGTCTTGGCCTGGCTGAACTCGCGCAGCGCCTCGAAGCCCTTCTCGCGCCCGTGGCCGCTCTTGCGCACCCCGCCGAACGGCAGCTCGATGCCGCCGCCGGCGCCGTAGCCGTTGACGAACACCTGCCCGCATCGCATCGCCTTGGCGACGCGTATCTGGCGGCCGCCGTCGCGCGTCCAGATCCCCGCGACCAGTCCGTACTCGGTGCTGTTGGCGAGGCGGATCGCGTCGGCCTCGTCGTCGAACGGCAGCGCCGCGAGCACGGGTCCGAACACTTCCTCGAAGGCGAGCGGGTTCGCGCGCGGCACCGGCCCGAAAAGCGTCGGCGCCACGTAGAAGCCGCCGGCGGGCGTCCCCGGCGCGATCTCGGCCTGCGCCATCACCGGCACGCCGTCGGTACGCGCGCGCTCGACGAACCCGGCCACCCGTTGACGCTGGCCGGCCGAGATCAGCGGCCCGCAGTCGAGATCCATCGTCGACGAGCCGACACGCAGCGCGGCGAAGCGCTCGGCCACCCGCGCGAGGAACGCTTCCTGGACGCTGCGCTGGACCAGCACGCGCGAGCCGGCCGAGCAGGTCTGGCCGCCGTTCTGCACGATCGCGTTCGCGACCACCGGTACGGCCGCGTCGAAGTCGGCATCGTCGAACACGATCTGCGGCGATTTGCCGCCCAGTTCGAGCACGCAGCCGATGTGATTCTTCGCGGCCGCGATCTGGATCAGCGTCCCGACTTCCGGCGAACCGGTGAACGCGATGAAGTCGATGCCGGGATGGTTCGACAGCGCCGCACCGGCTTCTTCGCCGAGGCCGGTGACGACGTTGATCACGCCCGGGGGAAACCCGACGTCGAGCGCGAGTTGCGCAAGCCGGACGGGGGTGAGGCAGGCCTCTTCGGCCGGCTTGATGACGGTGCAGTTGCCCGTCGCCAGCGCGGGCCCGAGCGTGCGGCCGAACATCTGCGCGGGGTAGTTCCACGGAATGATGTGGCCGGTGACCCCCTTCGGCTCGCGCAGCACGGTGACCATGTAGCCGTCGAGAAACGGAATGACGTCGCCGTGGGCCTTGTCGGCCGCGCCGCCGTAGAACTCGAAGTAGCGCGCCGCCGCCGTGATGTCGGCCCGGGCCTGCTTCATCGGCTTGCCGGTGTCGCGGGCTTCGAGCTGCGCGAGTTCGTCGAACCGGTCGAGGATGGCGGCACCGAGCTTCTGCATCAGCCGACCGCGCTCGAACGCGGG
>JALORJ010000133.1 GCA_025459035.1 Burkholderiales bacterium | reverse complement strand
TCGTAGGCCTGCAGCCGCGTGCGGATGTCCTCGAGGTCCTTCTGCCATGTGAGGTCGCCCTGCACGATGGTCGGCTTGATCAGGATGACCAGCTCGCTCTTGCGCGCCGCCGACGCGGTGGAACGGAACGCGTTGCCGACGACCGGTGCGTTCGCGAGCCCGGGCACGCCGGAGCGGTTGCGCTGCGTCGACTCGCGCATCAGGCCGCCGATCGCGACGATGTTCGCGTCGCCGACGCGCACGATGGTGTCGGTCTCGCTGATCGTCGACGACGCGAGCGGCAGGCGGAAATTGCCGGACGTGCCCAGATCGATGTTCTTGGTCTTCTCGACCACGTTCGACACCGACGGGTGGACGTGCAGGATGATCTGCCCGGTGTCGTCGATCTGCGGCGTGACGTCGAGCGCGACGCCCGAGAAGAACGGCTGCACGTTGATCGTCGGCGACTGCGCGGCGCCGCCGGCGGCCGACGTGAGCGTGGTGGTCACCACGTTGGTCACGAAGAACTCGTCGGTGCCGACCTTCAGCACCGCCTTCTGGTTGTTCAGCGCCGCGATGCGCGGGCTCGACAGCACCGACAGGTTGCCCTGCGTCTGCAGGAACGACAGCAGCGACGCGAAGTTGGCCGTCTGGAACGCGAGCCCGAACAGCGTGCCTGGCGTACCGACACCGGTCGCGAGGTTGCCGGGGCTGCCCGGCGACGCGGTGATGTTCGAGCTGCCGAGGATGCTGCCGTCGGGGGCGCGCGCAGTCGGGGTCACCAGGTCGCCGTTGGTCTGCAGCGTCGACCCGGGCTGGATCACGCCGGCCGACAGGCGCTGGTTGTCGCCGGCGCGAAACGCCGCCCAGTTGATGCCGGCCTGGAAGCCGTCGGCCAGCTCGACCTCGATGATCTTCGCCTCGAGCATCACCTGGCGCTCGAGCACCAGCCGGGTCGCCCGCAGGTAGTCGTCGACCCCGCGCAGCTCCGCCGGCATCGCCCGCACCACGACCACGCCCGACTGGGGGCTCACCACCACCTGGCGTCCGTTGTCGGTGCCGATGATCGACTTCAGCGCGTCGGTCAGCTCCTTCCAGAAATCGGTGTCGTTGGTGGTGGTGATGCGCGAGCCCACGAGCGACTGGTTGGCGATGCCGCCGGGCGGCAGCGTGCCCGGCGCGACCGGCGTGTTCGCGAGCGGCACGGTCCCGCCGATGCCACCGACGCCCCCGATCCCGCCCTGGCCGCCGATCCCCGGATTGACCACGTCGGAGATCGCGCCCGACGTGATGCGCACGTCGCTGCGCCCGCGCCGCTGGCTCATCAGGTAGTTGACCTGGAACACCTTCGTCTGCAGCGACGGCGGCTGCACGAGGATGCGGTTGCCCTGGATGCGGTACTCGAACCCGTGCAGATCGCGCAGCGTCTCGAGCGCGTCGGCGAGCGTCACGTCCTTCAGCGACACCGTGATCAGGTCCTTCACCTGCGGGTGCACGACCATGCTGAAGCGCGTGCCCGACGCCATCGCCATGAACACCTGCGGCGCCGGTGCGTTCGCGACCGACAGGTCGAAGCGCGGCTCGACCGGACGGCCGTCGGCCCGCGGCATCTCGACCGTGATCGGCGGCAGCAGTGCGCGGCTCACGCTGTCGGGCACCGGCGCGGTCACGCGTTCGGACAACCCGCGTTCGAGCTCGCGGTCGATCGCGTCGAGCGTGCGCCCCTGGCGGGGCGCGTTCGGAGCACACGCTGCGACCAGCAACGCGGCGACCACACAGGCGAAGAGGCGGGGCACGGTCATCGGGACGTTCTCGGGTCGGCGCGGCGAGGCCGCGCCGCGGTGCGCTTCGGTGCAGCGCCTGCACTCGGCACCGCGGTGGCGTCGGTGCGCGGGATCTTCGCGACGCCGGACCACAGGGCGAGGACGCGCTCGCCGTCGGGGCCGCGCAGGGTGGCGTCGGCGTCACCGATGCGCACCAGCCGCCACGCGCCCAGCCGGTCGCCGACCTGCAGGGAGCGGCCGTTGACCAGCGCGATGCGACGGTCGTCGGCCAGCAGCACCGACTGCAGCACGAGCTCGCTGTCCGTCGCTGCCGCGGCGTCGGACGCCACCGCGGGTGCGCGCATCGACGCGGGCGGCTGCAACGGGTCCGGGAGCGCCTCCGCACACGCCAGTGGCGACACGACCACGGCGGCGGCCGCCAGCGCGCCCGACCCGGCGACGAGCCGGCCCGCGCGGGCGCCGAGGTCGACGGCAGCGGCGGTCAGAGCACGAGCCATCGGTCGTCGAGGCTCAGCGTGTACAGCACGATGCGCATGCGCGCCTTCGGCCAGTCGACCGTGTCGATGCGCGTCGCGCTCCACAGCACCCGCGCTGGCAGGGCATCGATGCGCGCCACGGTGGCCGCGAGGTCGCCGTAGCGGCCCTCGACCTCGATCTCGAGCCCGTGCTTCCAGATGCCGACGGGCGGCGGGGTCGTGGCCGGGGTCGCTGCGGGGGTCGCGGGAGCATCGGCATCGTCCGGCGCGGGTGGCGCACCGACAAGCGGCTGCGGCGGACGCTTGGTGACCGCCACGACCCGCACTCCGGGGGTGCGTCCGAGCAGTCCGCGCAGCGTGTCGACCATCTTCGACGCCGGCACCAGCCCGCGAGCGAGTGCGTCGATGCGCGCGTCGAGCGCGTGCACCTGCGTGTCGAGCGCGGCGAGCTCGCGCCGCTGCAGTTCGTCCGGGGTCACCGCGAGCTTCGCGATCAGTTCGCCGCGCTGCTGCGCGAACCGACCGAGTTCCGTCTGGTGATCGGCCATGCGCGCCCGCGTCGCGCGGATCGCCGCGTGGTCCGGATCGACCGCCAGCGACCAGCCGAGCAGACCGATCGCGGCCAGACCCGCCGCGCCGACCATCGCGCGCTCGCGCAGCGTGAGCGCGGCGATCTTCGACGACAGGGCTGCGAGGCGCGCGTTCACGGAGCGTCCTGCGCCTTCGCGAGACCGCTGCCGACGAAGAACTCGACGAAGGCAGGACGGGCCGCGGTGACAGCCGCACCGGCGGCGGCGCGGTTCGCCTCGGCGGCATCGGGCGACGCGACGGTGAGGTGATCGAACGCGCGGCCTCGCAGCGCCTCGTCGCGGCCGAGCCGTTCCAGCCAGACCGGGATGAGCGCGGCGTCGAGCGTGCGGCCCGCGGCGCCGATGCGATGGTCCTCGGCGCCGATGACGAGCGCGGTCAGCCAGACCCCGTCCATCGCACCGCGCGCAAAGGCGCGCAGCACCGGTCCGGGTCCCGCGATCGCCGCATCGCCGCCGCGTTCGAGCGCGTCGACGGCCGCCTGCCGTACCGACAGGTCGCGGCGACGCGCAACGATGTCGGCGGCCAGCGCCGGGGAGGCCTGCCGCGCCGCAAGCTGGCCGGCGAGCGTCGTGATCTCGACGCGCCCGGCGTCGACCTGCCGCTGCAGCGCGGCTTCCTGCTCGGCGACGGCGACGCGCTCCCAGCGCGTCACCGCAATCCACAGCGCCATCGCGACCGCCGCGAGCCCCCAGGCGATCGCCAGCTGACGCGCCGACAGCGGTGGCTCGGTGCGCCGCAGCGCCGGATCGAGCAGGTTGAGGTCGCGCGCGCTCACCGGCCCCCCCTCATGCGCCGGTCGCGCCGGGCGCGCCGCGCAGGGCTGCGCCGAGCACCGTGAGGGCGGCCGCCTGCGCCTCGGGTTCGAGCAGCGGCGGCAGGTGCGCCAGCTCGAAGGCGTCCTTGAGGTCCAGCACTTCGACCGGCACGTAGACGGAGTCGGCCAGCGCATCGCGCAGCGCGTCGGCGCCGGGCACCGGCGCGATCAGAAGCCGCGACACCGGGATACCGCCGAACTGGCGATCGAAGCCGTCGAGCGAGCGCTGGATCTCGAGCCCGAGGCGCTCGAACAGCGCGTCGCGACGCGTCGGGTCGGCGAACTGCCGCTCGTCGACATCGAAGCCGCGCGCGAGGAACAGCTCGCCGTTGCCGGTGATCGTCAGCAGGTCGGACTCGGGTCCGAAATCGAGCATCGCCAGCGCGCGGCCGGGGGTCTCGTACAGCGCCGCGACGTTGCGCAGCGCGAACTCGGGCACGTCGATCGCGTCGAGCGGCAGGCGCGCGGCGTCGAACCGCGCCATGCACGCGCCGATGCGGTCGTGGTGGGCACTGACCGCGAACAGATGACGCGGCTTGGCGGCGCCGCCGAGATCGGCCGGTTGCGGCATCACGTCGACCGTGGCGCGGTCGGGCGGGTAGTCGAGGAAGTCCTTCAGCCCCCAGCGGGCGGCGGTCTTCCACTCGGCTTCGGGCACGGCCGGCGTGTCGACGACGTTCCACTGGTAGTCGCCGGCGGCCAGCAGCGTGACCACCTGCCCGCGCGCGATGCCGTGCTCGCGACCGAGGGCCTGCAGGCCGGCGATGTCGTCGATCCCGACCCGGGCGCGCGCGAACGCGTCCACGCGCGGCCGAGCACCCGGCACGCGCCGCACGTGCGCCACCGTCGTGGTGTCACCTTGCGTCACCACGGCGCACCAGTCGGGCTTGCGTTGCGGACGAAAACCGAAGGCCACGGATCGAGGGCATCCCCGAAGAAGAAGGCGACGCGAGGCCGGGCGGATCGTGTCGCCGGCCCAACGCGCGGAACGGGCGGGCCGACGTCGACGGACCGGCGACGCACGAATGTTCGAAGTTACGCGAGAAATATCATCTCCGCGCTTGATCTGAAAGGCATTTCTGTTGGGGTGACAACATCGACCGTGCCCCATGGGCGGACGTCAGTACTGCTCGCGCCGGAAGATCAGGTCCGGCGTGGTCGAGTACAGCCCGAACGCCGCGCGGCCGACGGGATCGCGGTCCCATGTCGTGGCGCCCTGGTTGCCTTGCAGCCAGCGCCGATCCGACGCGACGACGGTCGACGCCGCGCCGTTGCTGCAGGTGCTGCCGGTGGCCGTGGCGCCCAGGCGCACGGTGAGATCGACGGACCCGCGACGCTGCGGCGGCGACAACCGCAGCGTCGCGCGCCCGCGGTCGAACACGATGCCGTTGGCGCCGGTCGGGCTGCCCGACGTCGTGCACGGGGTCAGATCGCGCTGCCAGTTGCCGAACGCGACCTGCGTGTTCGTCAGGCGGGTGCAGCGGTCGTCGGCGTGCGTCGTGAAGCCGGTGCCGGTCCAGAACTCGGTGAACAGCGTCAGCGGCAACGCGATCGACGGTGACCCGAGCCCGTTGTTGATCCGCAGGCGGCCGAAGCGCACGCGGGTCGCGGCCGCGGCGTTCAGCGCGCGCGCATTGCAGTTCGCCCCGCATGCGCCGGCGGTCGCCGCGTTCATGTCGGGGGTCTGGACCGTCGCGCCGTCGGGATCGGTCACGACCACGCCCAGCACGAGCCGATCGAACGGGCCGTCGGGCGCCGCCGCGCGGGCGAACGCCACGCCCGTCGCGTCGACGGTCCACGCACCGCCGACCCACTGGGTCGCCGGCAGCCCGGACAGGCGTGCGGCGAGGTTGCTGCCGGCATCGGCGTTCTCGGCCACCACGGCCACCGTGCCGGTGGTGTAGCGCGCGCTCTGGTAGTTCACCGTCACGCCCCCGGCGCGGTTGCGTGCGTCGAGCGTGTAGCGCACGCCGAGCGCTGGCTGGCCCATGTAGGTGAACGCGTTCGCACCAGTCGTGCAGGCGGCGGTCACCGCCGCATTCGACAGCGCGAATCCGGCCGGGAAGAACCGACCGACGGCCTGCGGGCGCTGCGTCTTGCCGTTCGTCGACCGGGCTGTCAGCACGAGGTCGGTGTCGAGGTAGCCCTTCGCGATCGCGGTCAGACCGATGCTGCCGACCTCGGTGTAGACGAGATCGCTCACCTGCGCCGTGCCCTTCCCCCACTGCTTGATCGAGACCGTCGTCGTGCCGCCGAGGCTGCCGACCACCCCGCCGGCCGGCGTGAACACGGCCGGGTCGCTTGCGTCGACCGCGAACGTCGTGTCCCACGCGAAGGACGGCGTCACCGGGTTGTCGACGAGCACGCCGTCGAGGTCGGGTTCGCCGTCGCCGTCGGTGTCGTCTTCCTTCGCCCACTGCACGGCCTGCAGCGTGACGCCGAACGGGTCGCCGGCCACCGCGAAGCGCCCGCCCGCCGTCGCGGTGCCGCCGGGGTTGGCGTTGCCGCCGGCCACGATGTCGCGCATCAGCAACCCGAACGGGCGCACCGTCAGCGTCGTCGAGGTGCCGGAGATGTCGACGGCGTTCGAGAAGCTGCGGGTGTCGTCGAGCAGGTTCAGCACGTACTTGCCGACGTCGGTCGTGTCGAGGGTGAAGCGCGCCACGCCGGACGCGAACGACAGCGCGACGTTCGCGCCGCCGGGGCGATCGCTCGGCAGCGCGAAACTGCCGGGCGGGGCCACGAGGCTCGGCAGCTCGGCGCCCGCCGGATGCACGCGATCGAGCCCGACCCACGCCTTGAGCTTGCGATCCCCGCTGTAGGTCGTGGCGATCGCGCAGTTGCGCCCCCCGCCGCTCGACGACACCTCGCGGCGCCACACCGTGGCGGTCAGCGTGTGCGGGCGGCCCGCGACCGGCCGGTCACGCAGGGCATCCTCGGGCTCGATGACGTAGGCGAGATCGCGGAACGACACGACAGACGACGTGCCGGTCGCGTTGCGTGTCGCGGTGTCCTGCACCGTCACGGTCAGGTCGTCGGCCGACTCGTTGGCCAGTTGCAGCACCACCTGCGACCCGTCGCCCGCGCGGAAGGTGTACTGCGCTGCGCCGTCGTCGGCGGTGCCGGTCTCCACGACCGGGCCGGACGTGCTCGACGCCGACCAGCCGCCGCGCCCGCTGCTGGTCGTGAGCGCCACGGTGCCGACGTAGTTCTCGACCAGCGCACCGGTGGCGTCGACCGCACGGATGGTCACGGCCTGCGGCGTGCACGTGCGCGCCGACGCCGCTGCGGTGACGGCGAACGACGCGATGCCGGGGGTCGTGCACGGGCGCGTCTCGGCGCGGTCACGCGCGATCTCGGTGGACGTGCGCACCGTGCGCCAGATGCGCACCTCGTCGATGATCCCGTCGGCCGAATTGGGCGTCGCGCTGTCGAACAGGTACTGCGTGCGGTTGTCGCCGAAGAAGATCGT
>JALORJ010000132.1 GCA_025459035.1 Burkholderiales bacterium | reverse complement strand
GCTGTGCGCGCTGGTCACGGCCGCCCTCGGCGCCGCGACCATGGCGCTCTGGTGGCGCTGACTTCCGACATCACGATCCGTACGGGCCATCGTTTGACACACAAACGTCACTTGATTGTCATGCGCGCTGCCGACACTCGCTGACGGGGCGCACCGATCAGGACCGCGGCATACCGATCGCGGTCGACGGGCGTTCCCGCACAGGGGAAGCGCCGATGGGGTTCGAGGGCAGCGGGGCGTCGCGCGAAGCGCGGCGGCTGCGGTGGGTGGTGGCGGCATGCGCGTTCGCGGCACTGGTCGCAGGGCCGGCCCACGCCGACGACGATGCACCGCCGGACGCCGCGCCGCGCACGGTCCGGCGCGACAAGCTGCTCGAACTGCTCGAGAAGCTGAAGGCCAAGGGCGTGATCTCGGAAGAGGAATTCGACGAGATCGCGACCGAGACGCCGGCCGAGCGCACCGAAGCGCGCACCGAGCGCCGCCGCAGCGCGCTGCGCGCCGCGCAGGACCAGCAGGAGCGCGACCTCGACCGCGAGCGCTACAAGGGTCGCTGGAACAACGGCATCGTCTTCGAGACGCAGGACCGGCGCACGACCTTCAACCTGTCGGGCCGGCTCGATGCCGACTACCGCTACTTCCTCGACGACCTCGAGCCGTCGGGCTTCGACGTGCGGCGCGCGTACTTCACGCTGCAGGGCCGCTGGCAGGACTGGCTCACCTGGGACATCACCGGTGACTTCGCGCAGTCGCCGGTGTCGCCCACGGTCGGTGCGCAGGGCTCGAACCAACTGCGCAACGGCGGTTCGACGCTCGACGTGGCGTGGATGAACGCGGCCTGGAGCGACGCGGTGCAGCTGCGGTTCGGCCAGTTCAAGATGCCGTACTCGATGGATCAGCTGACCAGCTCGCGCTTCATCGACTTCCAGGAGCGCTCGATGATGGATCAGCTCGTGCCCGCGAAGGAGCGCGGCGCGATGATCCACGGCGTGCCGCGGCTCGGGACGACCTACGGCATCGCGCTGTCGAACGGCCAGGGCAAGGGCGGCAACGAGCCCGCGGCGATCGCCGACCACCCGGACGTCATCGCGCGCGCGACGGTCAACTTCGCCGAGCTGCTCGGCTACCAGGCGATCGCGGTCGCGCACGTCGGCTTGATGGGGTCCACCGGCACGCTCGCGAACGGATCCACCGCGCAGGGCGAGCGCTCGGAGGCCCGCGGCTACACGTTCTTCCAGCCGTCGGCGTTCAACGGCGACAACGTGCGCCGCACGCGCTCCGGGTTCGAACTGGCCGGCGCGTACGGCCCGTTCAAGCTGCAGGGCGAGTTCACGTCGATCGCGTACGACGGCCGCAGCGCGACCGGGCGCGAGTTCGCGAAGTCGCTGATGTCGTACTACGTGAGCGCGGTCTGGATGCTCACCGGCGAGCGCTTCGCCGACGCGTACCGCAACGGCGTGTTCGGTCGCATCGTGCCGATCAGCAACTACACCCCGGGCGGCAACAGCGGCTGGGGGGCGTGGCAGCTCGGCCTGCGCTTCAGCGCGTTCGACGCGACCGACTTTCCGATGCTGACGGCCGGGCAGGCCACGGCCCAGGGGCTGACCGGCACCGGTGTGCTGATCGTCAACAGCGCCACGGCACCGCAGTTCACCAACCGTGCGGAAGGCATCACGGTCGGCCTGCACTGGCTCTGGACACCGAACCTGAGCGTCTACTTCAACTACGACGAGACGCGCTACGCGAACGACGTCGTCGTCGGGATCATCCGCGCCAGCCGCGAGCGGGCATTCACGACCCGGGTGCACTTCGACTTCTGAGCGCAGGCACTGCCGGCGCCGACGCGGGCGGTCCGGCCGGGCCTGGCGCGGGCCGCGCGGTCGCTTGGCTCGATGCAGGGCACCTCCCGACGTCGGGCAGGCCGCAGACGCCGTGCGCCGGTCCGACGTCGCCGGCAGGCCGCGGTCCGCAGGTACTGGGATGCCGGACTCCGTGACGCGTACGCGTCGTGTCGGATGGCACAACCGGACCAATAGCAGCGGGTATCTGTCATGAACTGGTCACAAAACCCAACGACCATCGCGCCCGCTGCGCTTCGCCATTCCGCGAGCGTGGTTGCCTGCCGCAAGTGGTCCGCCGCGAGGGTCTCGAGGGTCGACCGCATCCGCAGCAGCCCTGTCCTTCACGGCGCCGGGCGGGGGACGTTGCCGCACCGCCCCGGTTCGCCGCCGTCCGTGTCCGGAGTGCCTGTTCGATGCCGTGGTCGCGTCGTGTCCTCGCCGCGCTGTGCGTGGTGCTGTGCCTGTCCGGTCCCGGGGCCCCGGCGATCGCCGCCGACGACCTCGACGCGCTCGAGCTGTACGTCGACCTGACGACCAAGCAGCTGTTCGCCGAACCCGGCCCGGGACGTGTGCGCCTGGGTGTCTATCGCCGCGACACGACGGCCGCACGCGCGGACGCCGCCCCGTCGGCGGCGGGTGCCGCGCCCGCCGAGCCGGCGTCGACCCCTTCGGCCCCGGTACCGGAAGCGGCGCCTGCGGCGCCCGCTGCCACGGCTGGGGCCGAACCGGCGACGCTCGCTGGGCCCGCAGCCCCGAGCGCTCCCGGGTCGTCGGCTGCCGCTCCCGCGACCGCCGCACCGGACGTACCGCGGCCCGCGGCACCGAGCGCCGCCGCACCGACGCCTGCGGCACCCGCCGCCGCCGTCGCGGCGGGCGCCCCGGCATCCGCAGCCCCCACGGCCGCTGCCCGTCCGCCCGTCGACGCCACGACCGAGGAACTGCGCCGGGTCGAGGCGCGCCAGCGCGACCTCGAGGAACGTCTGGAGCGGTTGTCGGCGATCCCGCCGGCCGCCAAGCCCGCCGCCGCGGCAAACGCGCCGAAGAAGTGGTACGACAACCTCAGCATCCGCGGCTACGCGCAGTTCCGGTTCAACGACGTGGTCTCGGGTGACGAAGACATCCGTCTGTGGAACGACGGCTCGGTCGGCGAGGACCGCGGGCTGTTCATGCGCCGAGGCCGGATCATCCTGTCCGGCGAAGTGAGCGAGCACCTCGCGGTCTACATCCAGCCCGACTTCGCGAGTACCGCGGGCGACACGAACTTCGTCGGTCAGCTGCGCGACTTCTACGGCGACATCTTCTTCGACAAGAAGAAGGAGTACCGCCTGCGCGTCGGCCAGTCGAAGATCCCGTACGGCTTCGAGAACATGCAGTCCAGCTCGCAGCGGCTGGCGCTCGACCGGGCCGACAGCATGAACAGCTGCTGCCGCGACGAACGTGACCTCGGGGCCTTCTTCTACTGGGCGCCGACGCACGTGCGCGACACGCTTCGCGACCTCGTGCGCAACGGCCTGAAAGGCTCGGGCGACTACGGCCTGCTGGCCTTCGGTCTGTACAACGGGCAGGGCGCCAATCGCGGCGAGGCCAACGACGGCTTTCACAAGGTCGCGCGCGTGACCTACCCGTGGACGCTGAAGAGCGGCCAGATCGTCGAGGCGAGCCTGCAGGCGTACACCGGCATGTTCACGCCGACCACCGACGGACGCGTTCCCGGGCTGCCGGTCGGGCGGTACAACGGCAGCGGCGGCATCAAGGACGAACGCGTCGGCATCACCACGGTGTGGTACCCGCAGCCGTTCGGCGTGCAGATGGAGTGGAACTGGGGTACCGGCCCGCAGCTCAATGCCGACCGTTCGGGCATCGAGGCGCACTCGCTGCAGGGCGGCTACGTGCAGATGATGTATCGCACCGCCAACCTGAAGGGCACCGGCATCTGGATCCCGTTCGTGCGCTGGCAGCTCTACGACGGCGCGCTGAAGTCGCAGCCCAACGCGCCCGCGACCACGACCAACGACTGGGAATTCGGCGTCGAGTGGCAGCCGAACCCGTCGACGGAACTGACCGCGGTCTACCAGTCGTACAACCGCAACGACACCACGCGCTTCCCGTACGCGCAGTTCTCGAGCGACGTGTTCCGGCTGCAGTTGCAGATCAACTACTGACCGGTCGGCAGGGCGCGGCCCTGCTTCGCCGACCGCCAACGCGAACCGGTTGATTTGCATCGGATTGCCGGTGCCGGGATCGGCGGACCCTGCGCTACACTCGATCGCGTTGCTGCACCGCAATCCGCAAGCCGCCCGGTCGCGCGGCGTCTCCTCGTCCCTTCGCCCGACCGCATTCCGCCGCCGCCCGGATGGCCCTGCTCGAGATTCGCGACGTCACCCGGCGTTTCGGCGACTTCGTCGCGGTGGATGCCGTGTCGCTGTCGATCGACGCCGGCGAGTTCTTCACGCTGCTCGGTCCGTCCGGCTGCGGCAAGACCACGCTGCTGCGCATGATCGCGGGCTTCGACCAGCCCGACAGCGGGCGCATCGAGCTCGACGGCCGCGACATGACCGGCGTGCCGCCCGAGGAGCGCAACGTCCACACGGTGTTCCAGAGCTACGCGCTGTTCCCGCACATGACGGTCGCGCAGAACATCGCGTTTCCGCTGCGCATGGCGGGCTGCCCGGCGGCCGATGTCGCGCCGCGGGTGCAGGAGGCGCTGGACGACGTGTCCCTGGTCGGCATGGACCGGCGCTTCCCGCACGAGCTCTCGGGCGGGCAGCGCCAGCGCGTGGCGCTCGCGCGCGCGCTGGTCAACCGCCCGAAGCTGCTGCTGCTCGACGAACCGCTCGCGGCGCTCGACGCCAAGCTGCGCGAGAAGATGCAGCTCGAGCTGATCACGCTGCAGAAGGAGATCGGCGTCACCTTCGTGTACGTGACGCACGACCAGGAAGAAGCGCTCGCGCTGTCGCACCGCATCGCCGTGATGAACAAGGGGCGCGTCGAGCAGCTCGACCAGCCGCAGACCATCTACAGCGCGCCGCGCAGCCGCTTCGTCGCCGACTTCATCGGCGAGTGCAACCTGCTCGACTGCACGGTGCAGTCGAGCGGCGACGCGACCCTGCAGCTCGACGTCGACGGGCTGGGCGGTGTGCGCGCCACCGGCCCCGACACCGCGAAGGGCCGCACCGGTCAGCGCGGCACGCTGGCGCTGCGCCCCGAGAAGGTGTCGATCGCGCGCGAGCTGACGGCCGCCGACTGCACCAACCGCTTCGCCGGCAAGGTGTTCGACTACCTCTACACCGGCGATGTCACGCTCTACATCGTCGAGGTCGACGGCGGGCGCCGGCTCGAAGTGATGCTGCCGAACAACGCGGTGGGCCGGTCGTCGAAGTTCTTCGAGCCCGGTGACGCGGTGCAGGTCGGCTGGCGCGACGACGCCGGCCACTTCCTCGAGGACTGAGGCGGTGCATCGCATCGGCGACGCCGTCCTCGCGCGTCTCGACTGCGTCGGCTAGGGCCGCCGTCGCCATGTCGCCGCGCGCGCAGAAGTGGCTGGTCACCGGTCCGCCGCTGGTCTACCTGCTGCTCTTCTTCGCGATTCCGACGCTGATCATGGTGGTCGCGTCGTTCCGCTACGCCGGCGACTACGGCGGCCTCGCACCGCTGTTCGGCAGCGGCGATCCGGACGAACTCGCGGGACTCACGCTGGAGAGCTACCAGCGCTTCTTCGGCGATCCGATCTACCTCGAGCTGTTCGGCAAGTCCTTCGTCTATGCCGGCGTCACCACGGTCGCCTGCCTCGCGCTCGCGTACCCGCTCGCGCTCACGATCGCGCGCAGCCCGAAGAAGTGGCGTGACCTGCTGGTCCTGCTCGTCATCCTGCCGTTCTGGAGCAACTTCCTGATCCGCGTGTACGCGTGGATGATCATCCTCGGGCCGCAGTCGGCGTTCGCGCGCGGCTTCAACGGCCTGCTCGCGCTGTTCGGCGCCGGCCCCGTGCCGCTGCTGTTCTCGCCGATCGCGGTGCTGATCGGGCTGGTCTACGTGCACCTGCCGTTCATGGTGCTGCCGCTGTACGCCAACCTCGAGAAGCACGACCCGGCGCTGCTCGACGCCGCGCAGGACCTCGGGGCACGCGGCTGGGCGCGCTTCTGGCGCGTGACCTTTCCGCTGTCGCTGCCGGGGGTCTACGCCGGCGCCGCGCTCGTCTTCATCCCGGCGCTCGGCATCTTCGCGATCCCGGACATCCTCGGCGGCACCGACAGCATCCTGATCGGCAACCTGATCAAGCAGCAGTTCCTCGACAGCCGCGACTGGCCGTTCGGCGGCACGCTGTCGATCGTGCTGACCGCGATCGCGATCGCTGCCGCCGGGCTCGCGGCGTGGTTCGCGCGCCGGCGGCCGCAATGACGCCCGCCCGCGGCATCGGCCGTCTCGCGGTCGGCTTCGCGATCTTCGGCTACGTCTTCCTGTACGTGCCGCTGCTGATCGTCATCGCCTACTCGTTCAACGACTCGCGTCTGAACGCCGAGTGGGTCGGCTTCACGTGGCACTGGTACGAGGTGCTGTTCGCCGACGAGCAGATGCTTGCGGCCGCCGGCAACTCGCTGCTGATCGGCGTGGTGTCGAGCGCCATCGCCACGGTGCTCGGCACGCTCGCCGGCTACGCGATGCACCGCTGGCGGCTGCGGCTGCTGCCGATCCTCGTGGTGACTCCGATCGCGATCCCCGAGATCCTCACGGGAGTCAGCCTGCTGCTGTTCTTCGTCGTCTGCAACGTGTCGCTGGGGCTCGTGTCGATCACGCTCGCGCACGTGGCGTTCTGCGTCGGCTTCGTCGCGATCGTCGTGCGCTCGCGGCTGGCCGGCATGGACGAGTCGCTGACCGAGGCCGCCCGCGATCTGGGCGCGAGCCCGTGGCGCGCGTTCCGGCTGGTCACCCTGCCGCTCATCATGCCGGGCGTCATCGCCGGTGCGCTGATGGCGTTCACGCTGTCGATCGACGACTTCGTCATCACGTTCTTCGTCGCCGGCGTCGACGCCACCACGCTGCCGCTGCAGATCTACTCGATGATCAAGATCGCGGTGACCCCCGAGGTCAATGCCGTGTCGACGCTGCTGATGCTGCTCACGTTGCTGCTGATCGTCGTCGCCGCCCGGGTGTCGCCCGGCGCCCTGCGCGGCGAGTGACCCTGTCCGGTGCGTCCCGCCGGCCCGCCGTTCCTTTCCATCCGAGGCTCCCGCATGAAGAAGCTGCTCGCCGCCGTCGCCCTGCTCGCCGCCGTCCTGCCCGTGGCCCGCGCCGAGGACGTGCTGCACCTGTACAACTGGAACAACTACATGTCGGACGA
>JALORJ010000131.1 GCA_025459035.1 Burkholderiales bacterium | reverse complement strand
CCCGCGAAGAAGCGGTAGACGTCCGCGATGGCGGGCAGCTCGTCCGCCAGCACGCGCGCGTAGGGCTTACCGGCGTCCATCGACTCGAGACGCGCGTAGTCGACGGCGTGGTCGTCGATGTGCTGGGCGAACTTGAGCAGCAGGTTCGAGCGTTCGACCGGCGTCGTGCGACCCCAGCTGTCGAACGCCGAGCGGGCCGCCGCGACGGCGGCCTCGACCTGCCCGGGGGTGGCTTCGGGCACGTGCGCGATCACGGCGCCGGTGGCCGGGTTGATCACCGGCAGCGCCTCGCCTTCGCCCTTCACGAGCTTGCCGCCGATCAGCAGTTCGATGTCCATGCGGTGGGTTCTCCGTGGCCGTGGTTCGGAAGCGGGCGGTGCGTGCGCGGCCGACGCGACACGCCGCCGGTCATTTCAGCGCGCCTGCCGTGTCCTGCGCGTCGCGCGTGAGCCAGAACGCCGCGATGATCGGGATGAACGTGACGCAGATCACGAACACGGCGACCACGTTGGTCACCGGCCGCTGCCGCGGACGGATCAGCTCGGAGAGCATCCAGATCGGCAGCGTCGCCTGCTGCCCGGCGGTGAAGGTGGTGACGATGACCTCGTCGAACGACAGCGCGAAGGCCAGCATGCCCCCGGCCAGCAGCGCCGTCGCGATGCTGGGCAGGATCACGTGCCGCAGCGTCTGGAATCCGTCGGCGCCGAGGTCCATCGACGCCTCGATCAGCGCGCGGCTGGTACGACGAAAGCGCGCGAGCACGTTGTTGTAGACGACGACGATGCAGAAGGTCGCGTGGCCGATCACCAGCGTCCATGTCGAGAACGGGATGTCGAGCAACCCGATCGCCGAGCGCAGCGAGATGCCCGTGATGATCCCGGGCAGCGCGATCGGCAGGATCAGCAGCAGCGAGATCGCCTCGCGCCCGAAGAAGCGCGAGCGCCATACCGCCGCCGCCGCGAGCGTGCCCAGCACGAGCGCGACCAGCATCGAGATCGCCCCGACCTTCACCGACAGCCACAGCGCCCGGCGCACGTCCTCGCGCTCCCACGCGACGCCGAACCACTGCGTCGTGAAGCCGGGGATCGGGAAGGCGAAGCTGCGCTCCTCGATGCTGAACGCGTAGAGCACGATGATCAGCAGCGGCAGGTGGAGGAACAGCACGCCGCCCGCGGTCGCGGCCTTCAGCCCCCACCCGGCGCGCGGGCCGTGGCGGTCAGAGGGCATCGAAGGCTCCGAGGCGTTTGGCCACCATCAGGTACACGCCCATCACCACGACCGGCACGACCGTGAAGGCGGCGGCCATCGGGATGTTGCCGGCGGTGCCCTGCAGCCTGAACACGGTCTCGCCGAGGAACGGCGTCGACTTGCCGATGATGCTGGGGATGATGTAGTCGCCCAGCGTCAGCGAGAACGTGAAGATCGATCCGGCGACGACCCCGGGGAACGCGAGCGGCAGGATCACCTTGCGGAAGGTCTGACCGGCATCGGCGCCCAGATCGCCCGACGCTTCGATCACCGAGCCGGGCACGCGCTCGAGCGCGGCGACGATCGGCAGGATCATGAACGGCAGCCAGATGTAGCTGAAGACGATGAAGGTGCCGATGTACGACGTCGACAGCGACGGACCGCCGACGACCGGTATTTCGAGTACCGCTTCGAGCAGCCAGCCGAGGTGCAGCTGCTGCGCGAACCAGCTCACGATGCCTTCCTTGGCGAGGATCAGCTTCCACGCGTAGACGCGCACGAGGTAGCTCGACCACAGCGGCAGCATGACGGCGAGGTACAGCAGGCCGCGGGTGCGAATGCCGGCGAAGCGCACCATGAAGTACGCGAGCGGGAACGCGATCAGCGCATCGGCGGCGGTGACGGCGGCAGCCATCAGGGCCGAGCGCAGCACCACGTCGCCGTTGGACGCGTTGCCGAAGAACTCCTTCCAGGTGTCGAGCGTGACCTCGCGCACCATGACACCGGAGAACTCGTCGAGGCCGAAGAAGCTGTGCGCGAGCAGCGTGAACAGCGAGCCGAGATAGATGATCCCCAGCCACACGAGCGGTGGCGCGAGCAGCAGCGCCAGCAGCAGGCCGGGCCGCCCGTGCAGGAAGCTCGACAGGCCCGACAGGGCGCCCCCGCGCTGACGCGGCGCCGGCAGCGCAGCCGCGGTCATCGGCTCGCGGAGACGGCCTGGATGTGACGTCGGTCGACCACCAGTCGCACGACGGCGCCGGGGACGCGCCCGGCGACCGATGCACCCCCGTCGACGTTCTGCTCGACGACCGCGAGCATGCCGCCGTCGGCATCGACCTCGACCCGCGAGTTGGCGCCGAGGTAGGTGACCGACGCGACCTTGCCGTCGATCGACGCGAATCCGGACGGCACGTCGGCGTCGGGCGCGACGATACGGATGCGCTCGGGCCGCACGGCGTAGGTGGCCGGGAAGCCGCCGAGCCGCTGCGCGAGGTAGCCCTCGAGCAGATTGGTCTGGCCGACGAAGCCGGCGACGAACGGCGTCGCGGGATGGTCGTACACCTCGGCGGGCGAGCCGATCTGCTCGATGCGGCCGCGGTTGAACACCGCGAGCCGGTCGCTCATCGACAGCGCTTCGCCCTGGTCGTGCGTCACGTACACGAACGTGATACCCACCTGGCGCTGGATGGCCTTGAGCTCGGCCTGCATCGCCTCGCGCAGCTTGAGGTCGAGGGCCCCGAGCGGTTCGTCGAGCAGCAGCACGCGCGGCTGGTTGATCAGGGCGCGCGCGAGCGCCACGCGCTGACGCTGGCCGCCCGACAACTGCCCGGGCTTGCGCGCGTACAGGCCGTCGAGCTTGACGAGCGCGAGCATCTCTTCCGCGCGCCGCCGGCGCTCGGCCGCCGGCACCTTGCGGATCATCAGGCCGTACTCGATGTTGCCGCCCACGGTCATGTGCGGGAACAGCGCGTAGTCCTGGAACACGGTGTTGACGTCGCGCCGGTAGGGCGGAACGCCTTCGACGTTGACGCCGTGGATGCGGATGTGGCCGCTGCCGGGTTGCTCGAACCCGGCCACGAGCCGCAGACACGTCGTCTTGCCCGAGCCGGAGGGCCCGAGCATCGAGAAGAACTCGCCGTCGGCGATCGAGAACGACACGTCGTCGACGGCGAGCACGTCGCCGAACCGACGGGTGACGCCCTCGAAGGCGACGGCAGGCACGCCTGCGGCGGTCATGACCGCAGGCGCGCGCTGGACGCTGCGGGCATCAGCGCCCGCCGAGGATCGCGATGTAGTCCGACACCCAGCGGTAGTAGGGCACGCAGCCATCCTTGTGCAGTTCGCACTTGGCCACCGGGGTCTTCCAGAACGCGATGCGATCGAACTCGTCCGCACCGTTGGTCTTGCAGCCCTCGGCGCCCAGCAGCTTGTTGCCCTTGCACGCCGACGGTACCGACGGCACCGAGCTGAACCACGCCGCGAGGTCGCCCTGAAGCTTGTCGCTCAGCGAATGCTCCATCCACATGTACGCGCAGTTCGGGTTCTTCGCGTTCGCGTGCAGCATCGTCGTGTCGGCCCAGCCGGTGGCGCCTTCGACCGGAACCACGCTGCCGATCGGCTTGTTCTCGCCCTTCAGCAGATTGACCTGGAAGCCCCACGACGACGACGCGACCACGCCTTCGTTCTTGAAGTCGTCGATCTGCACCATCGCGTCATGCCAGTAGCGCGACACCAGCTTGCGCTGCGCACGCAGCAGCTCGAGCGCGGCCTTGTACTGCGCGTCGTTGAGCTGGTACGGATCCTTGATGCCCAGTTCGGGCTTGGCTGCCTTCAGGTACAGCGCCGCGTCGGCGATGTAGATCGGGCCGTCGAAGGCCTGCACCCGCCCCTTGTTCGACTTGCCGTCGGGCAGCGTCGCTTCCTCGAACACCACCTTCCAGCTCTTCGGCGGTTCCTTGAACACGGTGGTGTTGTAGGCCAGCACGTTGTAGCCCCACTGGTAGGGCGTGCCGTAGTGCTTGCCGTCGACGAAGTGCCACGGTGCCTTCTGCAGCCGCGCATCGACCTTCGAGAAGCTCGGCACGAGCTTGGTGTTGATCTCCTGCACCTTCTTGCCGGCGATCAGTCGCAGGCTCGCGTCACCCGATGCCGTCACCAGGTCGAAGCCGCCTTCGTTCATCAGCGCGACCATCTCGTCGGACGTGCCGGCGGTCTTCACGTTGACCTTGCAGCCGGTCTTCTTCTCGAAGTCGGTCACCCAGTCGAACGCCTTGTCGGTCTCGCCGCGCTCGATGTAGCCGGGCCAGGCGACGATGTCGAGGCGGCCTTCGCCCTTGCCGACCTTCTGCAGCGGGGCGGCTTGCGCCGACGCGAACACGGCACCGAGGGAAGTGGCGAGCGCCACGGTCAGGACACGCGCGGCAAGGCGCGACGGAACGGTCAGGCGGGACATGGATCTCTCCTTTGGGGGACGTCCGGGCATCGGCAGGCCGCGGATCCTAGCCAAGACTCTTCCGGACGAACAAGGTTCGTGCAGCAGCGAGCATGACGATCGCGTCCTGCACCGAGACAGGGCCGGCGACCCCGTCCGGGGAAAGATGCCGTCAGCGCGCGTCGGCGACGCGGGCGGGATCCGACACCGGTCGCGCGGCCAGCGGCTGCGTGCGCAACTTGAAGACCGGACGCGGCCTGGGGTCTTCGAAGAACGGCAGCATCTGCGGCACGAGCTCTGCGAGGCGCTCCTGACGTCGCTCGGGCGCCGGATGCGTGCTGAAGAAGTCGCCCTTGCCGGCACTGCCGGTGGCCTTGCCCATCTTCTGCCAGAGCGTCACGGCGGCGCGCGGGTCGTAGCCGGCGCGCGCCGCGAGTTCGATGCCGATGCGGTCGGCCTCGGTCTCGGCCGCGCGCGAGTTCGGCAGCGTGATCGCGACCTGCGCCGCGGCCATCGTGGCGACACCGGCCGCCGCGCCGTACTTGCTGCCGAGGAAGATCGACGCGCCGAGCGCCGCGCCCTGCGTGGCCATCGCCTGGCTCATCTTCTCGGCCTGGTGCTTCGACAGCGCGTGCGCGATCTCGTGACCCATCACCTGCGCGATCTCGTCGTCCGTCGGCTTCAGCGCGACGATGAGCCCCGTGTAGAAGGCCATCTTGCCGCCCGCCATGCACCACGCGTTGACGGTCTTCGGGTCGTCGATGACCTTCACCGACCACTCCCAGTCTTTCGTCTCGGGCCGGTACGCGATGGCCGGCGGGATCAGGCGCTCGGTGATGGCGACGATGCGCGCGGTGACCGCCGGATCGTTGTCGAGCTTCCCGGCCTTCGCGAACGGCTGGAGCATCTGCACGTAGGCCTGCTTCGACTGCGCGATCGCCGAGTCCTCGGACACGAAGATCAGCTGGCTGCGACCGGTGACCGGATTGGTCTGGCAACCCGAAAGCCCGGCGATCGCGGCGGCGACCGCGACGGTCGCCGCGAACCGGCGCATGCGCATCACGAGAACAACCGGCTGTGCCGGGGGACCTTGGTCATCAGGTACTCCATCTGGTCCTGCAGGATGCGGCGGTTCTGCAGGATCAGGTGCTCGTGCCGGTTGGGCACGTACGGCGCGTACAGCAGCGGCATGTGCGCGGACTCGGGCGTGCGCCCGCCCTTGCGGATGTTGCAGCTCCGGCACGCGGTGACGACGTTCATCCAGCGGTTGCGCCCGCCGCGGTACACCGGCACCACGTGGTCGCGCGACAGGTCGCGGTCGCGGAAGCGATCACCGCAGTAGGCGCAGATGTGGCGATCGCGCGCGAACAGCGCGGTGTTGGTGAGATGCGGCTCGACCTGCCCCGAGCGCACCAGTTCGGCCGCGCCCTTGATCGCGATGATGCTGGACGTCGACAGCGCCGAGCGCTCGCCGGTGAGCCGCGACACGCCGCCGCGGTACGTGGCGACGACGTCGCCCAGCGACCAGGCGACCATGCGGCGCGCGTGGTACGTGATGGCTTCCTCGACCATCAGCCAGCGGCTGGGATGGCCGGCGGCGTCGAGCGCGAGGATCAACGGCACTGGGCGGACTCCCTGTCGGCAGCGCGGTCGCCGCGTGCGCCTTGCGACGCCACGACCGCGACCACACCGCTCGAGTATCACGAACCGCCGATGACGAGGCAACCTCGGCGCGGCGTGCGGCGCGTCGACGCCGCGAACTCAGGGATGGCGTTCGCAGACCGGCGAGACCTTCTGGATCGTGATCGCGCCGGTCGGGCACACGGCTTCGCACTGACCGCAGCGCACGCAGCGGTCCTGGTCGATCCACAGCCGGTGGTAGTACAGCGAGTCGGTGCGCCCCGCGGCCACGGGGACGTGGCCCGTGACGCGACCGTCTGGCGACTCGATCAGTCCGGCGATCTCGACGATGCAGTCGGCGACGGGCTTGACGCGGATGCACTCGTCGCACAGCACGCAGCGCGCGTCGACGATCTCGAACTTGTAGTGGCACAGGTAGCAGCGCGACGCCTCGGCGGACGCCGCCGGGGCCGCATGGCCGATCTCGACCTCGGCATCGGCGCGGCGCGCCGCCACCGGCAGCACCGGCATCGGTGCGAGCGGGCGGGCGTTCATCGCCGCCGTGCGACCGGTGTCGCGCGGGGCGACGGCGGCCGTGGCGAAGCGCGACCGGAACGCCGGCCCGACCTCGATGCGGTCGACCTGCCGATCGCGCCCGAGCAGCACGCGGTCGACCGCGCGCGCCGTCGCTTTCGCGTGGCCGATGGCCTGGATCAGCGTCGTCGCCCCGAGCGCGTAGTCGCCCGCGACGAACAGCTTCGGGTGCGGCGTGGCACCGCCCGGCGCGGTGGTCAGGCGGCCCGCGGCATCGACCAGCACCGGAGCGAGTGCGGGATCGATCCACGCGAGGTCGGCGCTCTGCCCGGTGGCGAGGATCACCTGGTCGGCCGCCGCTCGGGTGTCGCTGCCGGCGACCGGCTCGAAGCCGCGGCGTCCGCCTGCGCCTGCCGGCGCCGCGGCCGTGCGCACCATCCGCACCGCCGCCACGCGACCGTCGGGCCCGGCCTCGAAGGCCGTCGGCGCGACCTGCGTCTCGAGCACGCCGCCCTCGGCGATGAACTCCTCGACCTCGCCGGGCAGCACCACCATGTCGGAACGGGCGCGGCGGTAGCGCACCGTGACGCGCGCGCCGAGGCGAAGCGCGGTCCGCGCGCAGTCCATCGCGGTGTA
>JALORJ010000130.1 GCA_025459035.1 Burkholderiales bacterium | reverse complement strand
ATGCACGGCAACCTGATCGGTGGGGAGTGGGTCGACGGCGCGACGGTCAGCCGCGACATCAACCCGTCGGACATCACGGATGTGGTGGGCGAGTTCGCGCAGGCCGACGCCGCCCAGGCCGCGACCGCGATCGCGGCGGCGCGCGCGGCGTTCCCGGCGTGGAGCACGTTCAATCCGCAGGCGCGCGCGGACCTGCTCGAGAAGGTCGGCGTCGAGCTGCTCGCGCGCAAGGACGAGCTCGGACGTCTGCTGTCGCGCGAGGAAGGCAAGACGCTGCCCGAGGGCATCGGTGAGGTCGCGCGCGCGGCGAACATCTTCAAGTTCTTCGCCGGCGAGGTGCTGCGCCGCACGGGCGAGACCGTCGCGTCGGTGCGCCCGGGCATCGACGTCGAGATCACGCGCGAACCGCTCGGGGTCGTCGGCATCATCGCGCCGTGGAACTTCCCGTCGGCGATTCCGGCGTGGAAGATCGCGCCAGCGCTCGCGTACGGCAACTGCGTCGTGATGAAGCCCGCCGACCTCGTGCCGGCGTCTTCGTGGGCGATCGCCGAAGTGATCCACCGCGCGGGGTTCCCGGCCGGCGTCTTCAACCTCGTGATGGGTCGCGGCAGCGTCGTCGGCGAGGCGATGCTCGCGAGCCCGCAGGTCGACGCGATCAGCTTCACCGGGTCGGTCGACACCGGCCGCAAGGTCGCCGCGAAGGCGCTGGCGGGCATGAAGAAGTTCCAGCTCGAGATGGGGGGAAAGAACCCACTGGTCGTGCTGGACGATGCCGATCCGAAGGTCGCCGTCGAGGCGGCGGTCAACGGCGCTTACTTCTCCACCGGGCAACGCTGCACCGCGTCGTCGCGGCTCATCGTGACCGACGGCATCCACGACCGCTTCGTGGCCGCGATGGTCGAGCGACTGCGCGGGCTGGTGGTCGGGCACGCGCTCGAGGCCGGGACGCACATCGGGCCGGTGGTGGACGCGGCGCAGTTCGAGCAGGACCTGCGCTACATCAAGATCGCGCGCGACGACGGTGCGACGCTCGCGTTCGGCGGCACCCCGGTCAAGTGCGCGACCGAGGGTTTCTTCCTCGCGCCGGCGCTGTTCACCGACACCGACAACGCGATGCGCATCAATCGCGAGGATGTGTTCGGGCCGGTGGCCACCGTGATCCGGGCGAGGGATCCCGAGCACGCGCTCGCGCTCGCCAACGACACCGAGTTCGGCTTGTGCGCCGGGGTCTGCACGACGTCGCTGAAGCACGCGACGCACTTCCGCCGCCACGCGCAGGCCGGCATGGTGATGGTCAACCTGCCGACGGCAGGCGTCGACTATCACGTGCCGTTCGGGGGTCGCAAGGGCTCGAGCTACGGCCCGCGCGAGCAGGGGCGCTACGCGCAGGAGTTCTTCACGACCGTGAAGACCGCGTACACGGCCGCCGGCTGAGGCATCGGCGAGCGCCGGTCGGCCTTCGGCTGCGCCGCCGGCTGGGTCTTCAGAGCAGGGGCGGCGTCACGCCGGCACCCGAGAACAGCCGCGCGTGGGCGCGATCGATGCCGCGGCGGCCCAGATGGGTCGCCTCGAACTGCACGGCGCTCTGGGCGGCGCCGAGCAGGAAGCCCTGACCGAGGTCGCAACCGATCGCCCGCACGTGCGCGAGCTGCTCGGCGTCCTCGATGCCTTCGGCGACCGTGCGCCAGCCGAGATGCCGTGCCGCGGACACGACGGCGCCGACGATCGCCGCGCTGTCGGCATCGCGGGCCACGTCCCGGACGATCGCCCGGTCGAGCTTGAGCGTGCTGACCGGCAGGCGCTTGAGTTGCACCAGGTTCGAGAACCCGGTGCCGAAGTCGTCGATGGCGATGGTGACGCCCAACTGCGCGATGCGCGCGAGCGTCTCCGCGCGGCGGGCGAGCCCGTCGGCGAACAGCGACTCGGTGATCTCGATCTCGAGCGATGCTGGCGGCAGACCGCTCGAGTCGAGCGCGCGAGCGATCGCCGCGACCATCGCGGCGGGGTCGTCGAGCTGGCGCATCGACACGTTCACCCCGATGCGCGGCGGCTGCGTGCCGATGCGTGCCCAGGCGGCGCCGACGCGACACGCCTCGCGCAGCACCCACTCGCCGATCTCGACGATCTGGCCGCTGTCGTCGGCCAGGCCCACGAAGCGGCCCGGCGCGAGCACGCCCAGCCGCGGATGCTTCCAGCGCAGCAGCGCTTCGGCGAGCACCAGCGAACCGTCGCCGAGCGAATGCACCGGCTGCCAGTGCAGCACGAACTCCGACCGCGACACCGCGACGCGCAGGTCGTTGCCGAGCGTCATCTGCTCCATCGCGCGGGTGGTCATCTCGGCCGAGAAGAAGCGATAGCGGCCGCGTCCCTGCGCCTTGGCCTGGTACATCGCCGTGTCGGCGCTCTTGAGCAGCGCCCCGGCGTCGAGCCCGTCGCCGGGATACAGCGCGACCCCGATCGAACAGCTCGTGACCAGGCTGTGCCCGGAAATGTCGAACGGCCGCGTCAGCTCCGCGACCATCTTCTCGGCGACCTGTGCCACGTCGGCGTCGTCGACGATGCGCTCGAGCATCACGACGAACTCGTCGCCGCCGAGCCGCGCCACGGTGTCGCCGCGGCGAACGCAGGCCGTGAGGCGCTCCGCGACCTGCTTGAGCAGGTCGTCGCCCGCATCGTGACCGAGGGTGTCGTTGATCGCCTTGAAGTGGTCGAGGTCGATGAACATCACGGCGAAGCGGTCGGCGTGGCGCGAGGCGTTGAACAGGTTGCGATGCAGACGGTCGGTCAGCAGCAGGCGGTTGGGCAGCCCGGTGAGGGCGTCGCGGGTGGCGAGCTGCTCGACGCGCAGTTCGGCCTCGCGACGCGCCGTGATGTCGCGCGACGTGAGCAGCACGCCGCCGATCGCGGCGTCCTCGAGGAGGTTGTCGCCGATGGTCTGCAGCACGACCCAGGTGCGGCCGTCGCGCAGCACGCGCGCCTCGCGCTCGAAGCGCGCCTCGGGCGCCTGCAGCGCATCGCGGAACGCCGTCTCGAGCGCGGGACGGTCGTCGCTGTGCACGCGATCGAAGAAGCGGTGCTGCTCGAGCATCGAGGGCGTGACGCCGAGGATGCGGATCGACGACGGCGACGCGTAGCGCACGATGCCGTCGGCATCGAGCACGAGAACGAGATCGGCCGAGTTGCGCGCCAGGGCGCGCCAGCGCTGTTCGCTGTCGTGCAGCGCCTTCTCGGCGTCCTGGCGCTGCGCGTTGGCGGCGCCGAGGATCTGCAGCGTCAGCAGGTACATCACCAGCGGCGCGTCGAGCAGCGCGAGGTTCTCCCACATCTCGCCGCCGCTGTCGCCGCTGCGGCGAACCGTCGCGACCACGCACGCGACGACGACGCCCGTGGCCATCAGCCCGCCCACGCGCTGACCGAAGCGCAGCACGGCGATCACCAGCAGCGGCAGCGCCAGCGACAGCAGCGCGATCTGCACGCGCGCATCGGCGCTCGCCACCAGCGCGAGCGGGACGACGATGGCGCCGCTCGCGACGACCGTGGCGAGCTCAAGCCGGTCGCGCCGCGTGCGAACGAGCCGCTCGTCGCGCGTCCACGACACGATGACCGGTGTCACCAGGCTGATGCCGAGCAGATCGCCGCTCCACCACACCAGCAGCGCATCGAAGAAGCGGCCGTCGGGCACGGCGCCGGTCAGGGCCAGCCCGACGTTGCCGAACAGCGACCCCACGATCGGCGCCACCACCGCGGTGGCGGTGAGCGCGAAGACATCGCGGATGCGCCGGAAGCCGCCGCGGTAGTCGCAGTGGCGCGACAGCAGCAGCCAGCCGGTGGCGGCCTCGGCCACGGCAGCGCAACCGGGCCAGATCGACGCGATCGGCGGCTGACCGGACGACAGCATGTTGAGCCACGCGCCGACGAAGATCGCCACCAGCATCTCGGGTCCGCCGAGCAGCATCGCGGCCATCGCGATGCCGGCGGCCGGCCAGACCGGCGACGCACCGCCGTGGTACACCCCGTACGCGAGGCCCACCCGGCCGAATGCCCAGTACGCGGCCGCGACCGCGACCAGCATGGTCGCGAGTCGGGCCGGAGCAGGGCGGGACGGTGGGACGGGCGTGGTGCGAGGCATCGACTTCGCGGGGGTGACGACGGTCGGCGCGTGGGACGCCTCGGCGCGCGGTGACGTGCGCCCTGACGATCCGGCGCGCCGTTCGATCGCGCGTTGCTCGTCTATTGTCGGGGTCGAAATCGACCTGGTCGACAGTTTTGTGCGGGAGATTGCGCAAATGGGCGCGAGCAGGTGGAGGTGGGTCGGTGGCGTGATCGCACTCGGGGTCACGCTGGCCGCGCAGGCCTTCGATGCCGAGGGTTTCGAGGACGGCATGACGCGCCAGCAGGTGCTGAAGGCCGCCACCGAGCGCTTCGGCTACGTGGAGGCGGGGCTCGAGTTCGTCGTCGCGACCGAGCCGTTCGCGCGCGACGACGTGGCGCAGGTGCAGTTCTGGTTCTGCGACGACGCGCTCGTCATGGTGAAGGCGGTCGATGCGCAGGCGCTGTCGGTGGCCGAGGTGATGGGGCGTGCCGCCGCCGAGATCGCTCGGCGAGGACAGCCGGGGCATGTCCACACCCGCAACACCCGCTTCGGCGGGCTCGGCGTGGCCCGCGAGCTCACCTTACTGTGGGCCACCCGACCCGGCTGGTTCAACGTGATGTTCGAGTACTACGAGAAGGCCGAGGGCGTGGTCTCGCGCGGGTGGTTCGCCGAGAACACCTGCCTGCGACCGTACTGGTTGCGTGACGTGCCCGGCGGCGATCGCGAAGCCCGCGACGCCACCCCGGACCGCGTCGCGGGCCGCTGATCCCAGGAGATTCGAAGATGGACATCCGCATCGCGGCATCCGACCACCGGGCGCCGACGACGCTGCCGGACCCGCTGGGCTTCGGGCGCCACTTCACGCACCGCATGCTGACGCGGACCTGGTCCGCCGACACCGGCTGGGAGCCGGTGGCCAGCATCGGGCCGCGCGTGCCGATCGCCCTCGATCCCGGGGCGCAGGTGCTGCACTGCGGCCAGGCGATCTTCGAAGGGACCAAGGCCTATCTGCGCGCTGACGGCGCGCTCGGCCTGTTCCGTCCCGAGGCCAACGCGGCGCGCTTCGAGCGCTCCGCGCGCCGCCTCGCGCTGCCGCCGCTGCCGGTCGAGGACTTCGTCGAGGCGCTCGCCGCGTTCGCCGACTGCGAGCGCGACTGGGCGCCGCAGGCACCCGGCGCGTCGCTGTATCTGCGCCCGGTGCTGCTGGGGATCGAGCCGACGCTCGAAGTCCGCGCCAGCGCCCGTTGCCTCTTCTACGTCGTCGCGAGCCCGTGCGGGCCGTACTTCGCGTCGGGATTCCGGCCGGTCGCGGTGCGTGTCGAGGACGCCCACGTGCGCGCCGTGCGCGGGGGCACCGGCAGCGCGAAGACCGTCGGCAACTACGCCGGCAGCCTCGCCGCGACCGAGGCGGCGCGCAGTGACGGCTACCAGCAGGTCCTGTGGCTCGATGCCATCGAACGCCGCTGGATCGAGGAGGCGGGCGCCATGAACGTCGCGTTCGTCCGCGGCGGTCGGACGATCGTCACGCCGGCGCTGTCCGGGTCGATCCTCGAAGGCGTCACGCGCGACAGCGTGCTGCGGCTGGCGCCGGATCTCGGCTTTGCGGTCGAGGAGACCCGACTCGACATCGCGGACGTGATGGCCGACGTGCGTGCCGGGGCGATCACCGAAGCGTTCTGCATGGGCACGGCCGCGGTGGTCGTGCCGATCGGGCGCATCGGCCGCGACGGTCATGACTTCGTGGTCGGTGACGGCGCCGCCGGACCGGTCGCGACGGCCCTGTACGACACCCTGACCGCGATCCAGACGGGACGCCGAGCGGACCCGTACGGCTGGACGCGGGTCGTCGCGCGTCGCGGCGTGGCCCAGCCGACCACCGCTTGAAATCGGTCGGAATCCGGTTTCTTCTGCCGCGAGAAATCCCAATCCTGACAGTGGGTTGTGAGGATCTGCCGCGACGACCGCCGGCCCGCGATGTGTTCGAAAAAACGCTTGCGCCGATGTGCAAGGGCGGCGTAGGGTCACAAAAAAACAGGTTGTCTGCGTACACGTCGTCGGGCGAAGACGTGCCTCATCGATCTTCAGGAGATCACTGCATGAATCCCATCAAGCAGTCCCTCGCGGCCGCCGCGTTCGGCGTGACCGCACTGCTCGCGTCGGCGAGCGCGTTTGCGGCGGTCGCAACCGTCGACAAGCCGCTGAAGGACTTCAGCGGTGCCTGCGAAAGCGGGGGGTGCGGCTGGAGCGTGGCGATCAACGGCGTGGAGCTTGGCTCCGGACAGATCGGCATCGACCCCTCCAATGGCGACATTTCGACCGCCGCCCGTAGCTGGCGTTGGGACGACGGCGGGTCGATGGTCTACCTCACCGGCTTGTCCGGAAACGTCGATCCGTTTCTCGTGTTCGGCGGCGGGGCGTTGAACAACTCTGCGGCGGACATGACCTTCGCCTTCACCTTCAGCATGCCCCTGATCCCGGCGTTGCCCGTGCCGATCAACACGTTCAGCGAGATGGGGATCACGCTGACCCCGCCACCCAACGCTTTCGCGCAGGTATACGCGACCTCCTCCGGCGGACACATCATGGAAGCTCAGGACATCGACATCCTTCCGTCCGGCGCGCGGGTGCGCGTGAACAAGGGTGTCGACCTGTTCGACGAGTCCATGCTGTACACCGCGACCGGGGACGGGAATCCCATGACGGGCGATACACAGTTCTTTTTCCAGAGCGCATCAGGGTCGATCCTCTCGGGCGGGCCGTACGACATCATGGTGGTCACCGTGCAGTTCGGGCTGACCCCTGGTGCCGGCGTCGGCTTCAGCGGCAAGGTCGAGCAGATCCCCGTGCCCGAACCCTCCACCTACGCGATGCTGGGCATCGGCCTCGCGACGCTCGCCGTGGTGGCGCGGCGCCGTCGCCGGACCTGATCGACCGACGCTCGGCGCGCGTCCCGGCGCCGACCGTCACGCAGATGTGCGCAGGCGACCTTCGGGTCGCCTGTTTTTTTGCCGCGACGCGATCCGGGGGCGATCGATGTCGCTCGACCGCCTTGGCGCGACGCCCTGCGCGGCGATACCTTCGAGGCAGGGTGTCGGGACTG
>JALORJ010000129.1 GCA_025459035.1 Burkholderiales bacterium | reverse complement strand
GATCGGCGTCGACCGGCGCAGCCGCGGCGCTCGCGAGGGCGTGCGCATCGCCGTCGAGGCCCGGGCCGCCGCCGAACGCGACCCGCGCGGCTGCGGCGGGCTCGGTCGCGGTCACGGGTGCCGTCGGTGCAGGCGCCACCGCGCTGTCGGGAACCGCGGCGTCGGACGCGCCCGCGGCGTCACCCGGCGCGTCGCCGGGTGCGTCGGCGGTCGCGTCGGCCCGGACCGTCGCGCGTGTCGGTTCGGCGTCGGTCGCCTGAACGGCGCCGGCGCCATCCACCGAATCGGGCGTGGCGGTGTCCGCGTGGTCGGGGGCGTCGCGTTCGTCGCGTTCGTCGGTCTCGTCGGGCGCGTCGACGCCCCGGGCCGCGTCGACCGGACGGCCGGCGAGGGACGCGATCGGCGCGTCGGTCGATGCCGCGTCCGCCGTGCGGTCCGCCGCAGCCGGCATGGCGGGCGCCGGGTCTGCATCGGTCGCCCCGACGTCGGCGAACGAGGGGTCCTCGGGGGTCGCCGCGGAGGGCGTCTCGGCGATCGTGACGGCGGCGCCGGCTCGGCGCTCGCGCAGCAGCAGATCCGCCGCGGCCTCGAGCGTCGGCATCGACGCCGGCGCTGTCGCCGGCGCAGGACCGGGGGGCGGCGCCGCGGGCGCGGCGCGCGGCGACGCGGAAAGGCCCAGCGCGGCCAGTTCCTCCGGGGTCCGCGGATCGGTCGCCGACAGTCGCGGGAACGCGTCGAAGACCTGCTCGCAGATGCCGCAGCGCACTTGCCCGCCGCGTGACTGCAGCTGCTCGAGGGTCACGCGGAACACCGATGCGCAGTGCGCGCAGCGGGTGAACATCTGCAGGCTCACGGTCGCCGTGTGCCCCACAGGCAGACCCAGCCGTCCTCGACTTCCGGCGGGGCCACGTCGATCCACGGGGCGTAGCACGCGGCGATCTCGTCGGCCTGGGTGTCGAGGATCCCCGACAGCACCAGGCGCCCGCCGGGGCGCACGCGACCGGCCAGCAGCGGCACCAGCGCGCGCAGCGGGTTCGACAGGATGTTGGCGATCACCACGTCGCAGACGGGCACCGCGGCCGCATCCGCCCCGATCACCTCGACATCGACGTCGTTCGCCGCCGCGTTCGCGCGCGTCGCGACCAGTGCCTGCGGGTCGATGTCGAGTCCGGTGACGCGACCCGCCCCGAGCCGCGCAGCGGCGATCGCGAGCACGCCCGATCCGCAGCCGTAGTCGAGGACGCTCTCGCCGGCGCGCAGCTGCGTGTCGAGCCAGCGAAGACACAGGCGCGTCGTCGGATGACTGCCGGTGCCGAACGCAAGCCCGGGGTCGAGCCGCAGAATGACTGCGTCCGCGACCGGTGGCTCGCACCAGCTGGGCACGATCCACAGCCGTCCGCCGATGGCGATCGGCGCGAACTGCTGCTGCGTCAGACGCACCCAGTCCTGTTCCGCCACGGTGTCGGTCGTGACGGCATGCGCGGTCAGACCGGCGGTGTCGAGCGCCGCCCGGACCGCGTCGAGCGCGTCCGCGACCCCGACCGGAAACAGCCCGGTCAGCTGCGTGCGCGGCCACGGCGTGTCGTCGGTCGCGCCGGGTTCGCCGAAGCGCGGCGCCTCGTCGGGCGTGCCGGCGTCGGCGTCGGCGGCGTCGACCGACACGGCCCCGGCATCGAACAGCACGTCCGCGATCGCGTCGGCCAGCGCGCCGTCCGCGATCACGTGCACGCGCGGCCAGTCGGTCGAGGCGGCGTCGGCCATGCGAAGGGCGGCAGGTGCGCGACGCGACCGGCGGTCAGTCGCCCTTGGGCGCCTGCGACAGCTTGTGCTCGAGGTAGTGGATGCTCGTGCCGCCGCGGACGAACGCGCCGTCGACCATGATGTCCTGGTGCAGCGGCAGATTGGTCTGGATGCCTTCGACGATCATCTCCGACAGCGCGATGCGCATGCGGGCGATCGCCTGCTCGCGCGTGTCGCCGTACGCGATCACCTTGCCGATCAGGGAGTCGTAGTGCGGCGGAACCACGTAGTTGGCGAACGCGTGCGAGTCGACGCGCACGCCCGGTCCGCCCGGTGCGTGCCAGCCGGTGATGCGACCCGGTGACGGCGTGAACCGGTACGGATGCTCGGCATTGATGCGGCACTCGATCGCGTGGCCGCGGAACGCGATGTCGCGCTGGCGAAACGGCAGCTTCTCGCCGGCGGCCACGCGGATCTGCATCTGCACGATGTCGATGCCCGTGATCATCTCGGTCACCGGATGCTCGACCTGCACCCGCGTGTTCATCTCGATGAAGAAGAACTCCCCCTTCTCGTAGAGGAACTCGAAGGTGCCTGCGCCGCGGTAGCCGATCTTGCGGCAGGCCTCCGCGCAGCGGTCGCCGATGCGGGTGAGCTCGCGCGCGGTGAGGCCCGGGGCCGGGGCTTCCTCGACGACCTTCTGGTGACGCCGCTGCATCGAGCAGTCGCGCGTACCCAGCGACACGGCGCCGCGGTGCTCGTCGGCCAGCACCTGCACCTCGATGTGGCGCGGGTTCTCGAGGAACTTCTCCATGTAGACGGTCGGGTTGCCGAACGCGGCCTTGGCTTCCTCGCGCGTCGTGTTGACGGCGTTCACGAGGGCGGCCTCGGTGTGGACCACCCGCATGCCGCGTCCGCCACCGCCGCCCGACGCCTTGATGATCACCGGGTAGCCGATCGCTCGGCCGATCTTCACGATCTCCGCCGGGACGTCCGGAAGGGCGCCGTCGACGCCCGGCACGACGGGCACGCCCGCGCGCTGCATCGCCTGCTTCGCCGACACCTTGTCGCCCATCATGCGGATCGTGTCGGGGCGCGGACCGATGAACACGAACCCGCTCTTCTCGACGCGCTCCGCGAAGTCGGCGTTCTCGGAAAGGAAGCCGTAGCCGGGGTGGATCGCCTCGGCGTCGGTCACCTCGGCCGCGCTGATGATCGCGGGGATGTTGAGGTAGCTCTGCGCGGACGCCGCCGGTCCGATGCACACCGATTCGTCGGCGAGGCGCACGTACTTGGCGTCCTTGTCGGCCTCGGAGTGCACGACGACCGTCTTGATGTCCAGCTCGCGGCAGGCGCGCTGGATGCGGAGCGCGATCTCGCCGCGGTTGGCGATCAGGATCTTCTCGAACATCGCGGTGCAGCCCGCGTCAGCCGATCACGAACAACGGTTCGCCGTATTCCACCGGCTGGCCGTTGTCGAGCAGGATCGCCTTGACGACGCCAGCCTTGTCGGACTCGATCTCGTTGAGCAGCTTCATCGCCTCGATGATGCACAGCGTGTCGCCCTCGGCGACGGTCTGGCCGACCTCGACGAACGGCTTCGCGCCGGGACCGGAGGCCCGATAGAAGGTACCGACCATCGGCGCCTTCACGACATGACCGTCGGGCTCGGCCGGTTCGGCAGCCGCGGTCGCGACCGGCGCCGCGACCGCGGGGGCGGCCACGGCGGCCACCGGCGCGGGCGCGACGGCGATCGGCGCGAAGGCGCCGGTCGGGGCCCGCGAGATCCGCACGCGTTCCTCGCCTTCGGTGATCTCGAGCTCGGCGATGCCGGACTTCTCGACCAGGTCGATCAGCGCCTTCACTTTTCTCAGATCCAAGGGGCTCTCCTTCAGCCGAGCGCGCGCAGCGCGTAGTCGAGGGCGGCTTCGTAGCCGGCGGGTCCCAGGCCGCTCACGATCCCCACGGCCTTGTCCGTGAAGTACGAGTGCTGGCGGAAGGGCTCGCGCGCGAACACGTTCGACAGGTGCACTTCGATGAACGGCACGGCCACCGCGGCCAGCGCATCGCGCAGCGCGACGCTGGTGTGGGTGAACGCGGCCGGGTTGAGGATCACGAACCCCACCGGTTCGTCGAACAGGCGCTGAACACGATCGATCAGCGCCGATTCCGCATTGCTCTGGAAGCTTTCGAGTTCCACCGCCGCCGCCCGTGCCCGCTGCTGCAGGCGCGCTTCGATGTCGGCCAGCGTGGTCGTGCCGTAGACCGCGGGCTCGCGTCGACCGAGCAGGTTGAGGTTCGGTCCGTGCAGCACCAGCACCTTGCGCACGCTCATCCGGCTGCCCTCGTGTGGTCTTGCGACGTCGGTTCGACCGGACCGATCGCCTGCTGCCGTACGGCCGATCGAGCGCTCGGGATGGGCACGATGTCACTGTGCATTCGCCGCAGTTTGCCGCGGATCGCCGCGAACTGTCCAGCTTGCCGGTCCTTGCAGGCGATCGCCGAAGGCGGCCTCAGGCGGGGCAGGGCGACGGCGGCGACCAGCCACGACGCGAGTGCCGCCCGGGAGGTCGACGCGCTTCGACGAGCGTCGGACTCGGCGCGCGATCAACGCGCAATCGTCACAGGACGTCGCGCAATCGCGTCAGAGGAGCGCTTCCAGCAGCGGTCGCAGGCGCTCGATGTCGGTGCCGCCGAGAATCGCGTGGCGGATCTGCCCGTCGCGCCCGAGGATCACGGTGTACGGCAGGGCCGCCTGGCGGTTGCCGAGCGCCTTGGTCAGGTCGACGACGTCGACTTCGCCGACCAGCGACGGGTAGTTGAGGCCGACCTGCTTCAGGTAGGGCCCGACGTTGCCGCGCTCGTCCAGCGCCAGCCCGACGAACTGGACACCGCGCGGGCCGAGTTCGGTCTGCAGCTTCACGAAGTCCGGGATCTCGCGGCGGCACGGCGCGCACCACGTCGCCCAGAAGTTCAGCACGACCACCTTGCCCTTCCAGGTCGACAGCGACACGGCGCGCCCGTCCATGTCCTGGATCGCCACATCCATCAGTCCGGGCGGCGTCGGCGGTGCCGCGACAGTGGTGTCGGCGGGCGCGGTCTCTGCGCGCCACCACAGGCCGGCGGCCAGCGCGAGCAGCGCGACCGCGACGAAGACGAAGAGCTGGACGGTTCTCGTCATGGGGTCCGACGGCGGGGAGACGGGCGGGCGCCGAGCGCGTCGAGCAGCGACTCGCCGCGTGGCGGTGCGACGGCCGGCGCGGCCTCGGGCGCGTCGGCAGACAGTTCGAGGCGGGCTTCGTTCGGGGTGTAGCAGACGCCGATGTCGGCGCATCCCTGGCTCGTGACCCGGATCGCGACCTTGCGCGCCGCTTCGCGCGGCGACGGCGCGAGCGGCAGGCGCGCGACCACTTCGCCCCGCCAGATGTCGACATCGCCGAAGATGTCGTCGTGCTTGCGCACCCCGGCGGGCAGCCGGACCGGGCCCGCGGCGACCGTCGGCGGTTCCAGCGTCACGCGCACGCGGTCGCGATACAGGTAGTAGCCATCGGCGATGCGCCAGCGCAGCACGATCGCGTCGCGCTCGAGCCGTGCCACCAGCCGGAAGGCCGCGGCCGCATCGAGCAGTTCGACATCGGAGGCCGTCGCGGCGCGGACCGGCGCGCCGACGCCGGCGGTCGCGAGGACCGCGGCCGCGACACGGCCGAACTGCCGCAGGGCATCGCGCCGCGTCATCGTGTCCGCGCCATCGCCTGCAGGCCGGCGGTCGCCGTCGGGTAGGCCAGGCGCACCCGCAGTTCGCGCTTGAGCCGCGCGTTCGCGATCCGGCGCGACTCGCGCATGAACGACCACAGCGCCGGCGACACGGCCGCGCGCGCGGCGTCGAGCGGCAGGCGCGGCGGGCGCGGCAGGCCGAAGTGATCGGCCACGGCGTCGAACCAGTCCCCCATCTTCATCTCCGAGTCGTCGACCGCGTTGACCACGCGGCCCCCGCGGCCGCGGACCAGCGCTGCGGCGCAGATACGGGCGAGGTCGTCCGCGTGGATGTGGTTGGACCAGCCGTCGACGTCGGGCGTGAGGGCTGGCGTCCCGGCGCGCAGGCGCTCGGTCGGCAGCCGATCGGCCGCGTAGATGCCGGGCACGCGCAGGATCGACAGCGCCACCCCGTGGCCACGCGCCCACGCGCGCAAGGTTCGCTCGGCGTCGATGCGACGCCGTGCGCGATCCGACTCGGGCTGCGGCGCGGCGGTCTCGTCGACCCGGGCGCCGCGCCGGTCGCCGTAGACGCCGGTGGTGCTCAGGTACACGAAACGCTGTGGTACGGTCCCCGCCGCCGACAGGGCGCGGAGCAGATGCACGGTGCGCGTGTCGCGGTCGCCGCGACCGGGCGGGGGTGCCATGTGCAGCACGTCGTGCGCGATGCCGTCGAGGCGCTGCAAGGTCTCCGGCCGATCGAGGTCGCCCTTCAGCGGCCGGGCGCCGACCGCACGCACGGCCTCGAGCGAGGCATCGCTGCGCGCCAGCGCGTACACCCGGTAGCGCGACGCGAGCAACGGCAGCGCGCGCCGCCCGACATCTCCACATCCCACGATCAGCAGCCGTCTCTTCATCGTCCTCGCCGGCGACCGTCCCGGGACGCCCTCGCAATCACCTGCCCCACGCCATGACCTTTCGTATCGAGAACCGGAAGTCCGGACGCATCTTCGACGCCGATCCCGCCGTGCCCGTGCTCGAAGCCGCCCAGGCGGCCGGCATCACGTTCGCGTACGGCTGCCGCAACGGTGCCTGCGGCGCGTGCAAGGGCAAGGTACTCGACGGCCGGGTCGATCACGGGCCGCATCAGCCCTACACGCTCACCGACACGGAGAAGCAGCAGGGGTTCGCGCTGTTCTGCTGCGCGCGGCCGCTGACCGACCTCGTGATCGAGGCCCGCGAGCTCGCCGGCGTCGGCGACATCCCGGTGAAGAAGCTCCCCTGCCGCGTGCTGTCGCTCGCGAAGCCGGCGCCGGACGTCGCGATCCTAGAACTCAAGCTGCCGGCGAACGAGCGCTTCCAGTTCCGGGCCGGCCAGTACGTCGAGATGCTGCTGCGCGACGGTCGCCGCCGCGCTTACTCGATGGCCAATCCGCCGTCGATCGACGACCGCATCGAGCTGCACGTGCGCCATCTGCCCGGCGGTGCCTTCACCGAACCGGTGTTCACGACGATGAAGGAGAAGGACATCCTGCGGTTCGAGGGGCCGATGGGCACCTTCTTCCTGCGCGAGGACTCGGACAAGCCGATGGTGTTCGTCGCCAGCGGCACCGGATTCGCGCCGATCCAGGCGATGCTGGAGCACGCGTTCGCGTCCGGATCGATGCGACCGATGGTGCTGTACTGGGGCGGACGTCGTCCGCGCGACCTCTATCGCGCGGAGCGCTGCCTCGCGTGGGAGGCCGCGCATCCGCACTTCACGTTCATCCC
>JALORJ010000128.1 GCA_025459035.1 Burkholderiales bacterium | reverse complement strand
GACAGGTGCAGCGCGAGGCCGAAGCGCGCGCCGTCGCCGACGTGCGCGGCGATGCGTTCGCCCAGATGCGCGTGATTGACCACGACTTCGCGGACGCCGGCGCGCGCGAGCGCGTGCAGGTGGCGATCGATCAGGGCCTCGCCCGCGACTCGCAGCAGCGGTTTCGGGACGGTGTCGGTGAGCGGGCGCATGCGCTCGCCGCGCCCGGCCGCCAGCACCATCGCGCGCACGGCGCGGG
Organism: Burkholderiales bacterium; assembly: GCA_025459035.1. Taxonomy (GTDB): domain Bacteria; phylum Pseudomonadota; class Gammaproteobacteria; order Burkholderiales. Next base: position 11,397 of record JALORJ010000128.1, on the reverse strand, counting down.
CGGTCGCCACGTCAGAACGTGAGGCCGGTGGCGGCGGCGCGACCCTCGACGCGGTCGAGCAGATCGGCGAGCGACCGCAGCGCCTGGTAGCGGGTCGCGACGCCTCGCACGTAGCCGACGAAGCGCGGCGTGTCGGCGAGATAGTGCGGCTTGCCGTCGCGCAGGTGCAGCCGCGCGAAGATGCCCAGCACCTTCAGGAAGCGCTGCAGCCCGGTCCACTCGATCGCGCGCCAGCATTCGCCGAAGTCGTCGGGCACCGGCAGGCCGGCGCGCCGGGCCGCCTCCCACCAGCGGATCGTGCCGTCGAGCACGACCTCCTCGGGCCAGGTCGCGAACGCGTCGCGCCACATCGACGCGATGTCGTAGCCGATCGGTCCGATCACGGCGTCCTGGAAGTCGAGCACGCCCGGTGACGGGTCGGCCAGCATGAGATTGCGCGGCATCCAGTCGCGATGCACGCACACCGTCGGCTGCGACAGGGCGTTGGCGACGAGCAGCGCATCGGTCCGCGCGAGCGCATCGCGCTCGGACGCCGTCATCGAATAGCCGAGATGACGTTCGAGGTACCAGTCCGGGAACAGCGCAAGCTCGCGACGCAGCAGCGCCTCGTCGTAGCGCGGCAGCCCCGTGGTGTCGACGCGCGACTGCAGCCGCACCAGCGCGTCGGTCGCGTCGCGCATGCACGGCGTCACCAGTGCCGGGTCGCGCCGGAAAGCCGTCAGGTAGGTCTCGGTGCCGAGGTCGTCGAGCAGCAGGAAGCCCGCCGCGAGGTCCTGCGCCAGCACGCGCGGGGCGTTCAGATCGGCGTCGCGCAGCCGGCGCGCGATGTCGACGAACGCACCGCAGTCCTCGTGTTCGGGCGGCGCGTCCATCACGATCCAAGAGCGCCCGTCGGGCGCGCTCGCACGGAAGTAGCGGCGGAAGCTCGCGTCGGCGGACGCGGGGGCGAGCGCGACGGCTGCGTCGGGCAGCGCGTGCGCGACGAAACGGTCGAGGGCGGCGAGGCGGTCGGTGGTGGACATGCGGCAGTGCGTGTGATCGACTCGATTATCTCCGCGCCGCGCGAGCACGCCGCCTTCGATGTCGATGTCCGTCCCCCGGCTTGCCGTCGTCATCGCGCTGTGCGCGAGCGGCGCCACCGCGGCACAGGACAGCGGCCTGGGCCTGAAGCTCGATCGCCAGCTCGCCCCGCCGTCACCGCAGGCCGACGACGATCCCGACCTGCCGCTGTTCGTCGAGGCCGACGAGGTGACCGGTGTCACCGGCGACCGCGTCGACGCGCGCGGCGACGTGCGCCTTCGCGTACGCGGTCGCACGGTGTTCGCCGACGACGTGCATGTCGCGATTCCCGACGAGCAGGTCACCGCGACGGGGCATGTGCGTGTCGATCGGCGCGGCGACGTGCTCGAGGCCGATCGCGCGTTCATCGACCTGAAGAACGACACCGGCGACGCGGACTCGCCTGCGTACTACTTCCGCGACTTCAAGGCGCGCGGACGCGCGCAGAAGCTGGAGATCCTCGGGCGCTCGCGCTACAAGGCGACGCGCGCCACGTACAGCACCTGCGAGGTGCCCGAGCGCGACTGGTTCCTGCGCGTGGGACGCCTCGACCTCGACCGCGACGCCGGCAAGGGCAAGGGGCGCGACGTGACCGTGGTGTTCAAGTCGCTGCCGGTGCTCTACACGCCGTACATCGACTTCCCGCTGTCGAACGAGCGCAAGTCGGGGCTGCTGGCGCCGACCTTCGGCACCACCGGCCGCAGCGGCTTCGAGTTCACGCAGCCGCTGTACCTGAATCTCGCGCCGAACTACGACGCCACCATCGGCGCGCGCGTGCTCGCCAAGCGCGGTCCGATGGTCACCGGCGAGGGCCGCTGGCTTCTGCCTGGCGGCAACGGTCAGATCACCAGCGAGTATCTCGAGAGCGACCGCGAGCGCCAGGGCGACACCCGCTACGCGCTCGCGTTCCGGCACACGCAGCGCATCGGCGACCGCCTCACCGGCATCGTCAATCTGCAGAAGGCGTCCGACGACCTGTACTTCGTCGACTTCTCGAACCGGTTGTCGGTGACATCGCTCACCAACCTGCCGCGCGAGGCAAGCCTCGGCTGGCAGGGCGGCTGGTGGTCGGCGACCGGACGCGTGCAGAGCTTCCAGACGCTGCAGGACCCGCGTGCGCCGATCGTGCCGCCCTATGCGCGTCTGCCACAGCTGTCGCTGACGGCGGGGCGCACCAACCTCGGCGGTTTCGATCTCGCGCTGCAGTCCGAGTACGTGCAGTTCTCGCACCCGACACTGGTCGAGGGCCGGCGCGCGATCGCGTATCCGTCGGTGGCCTATCCGCTGGCGCGCTCGTACATCAACGTCGTGCCGAAGCTCGGCCTGCACTCGACGCAGTACCTGCTCGACGCGCGGTCGACGCTCGGCGACGAGACACGCAACGTGCCGGTGTTCAGCGTCGACAGCACGGTGACCTTCGAGCGCGCGATGCGCTTCCGCGGGACCGCACTCACGCAGACGCTGGAGCCGCGGCTGTACTACGTGTACGTGCCGTTCGTCGACCAGTCGCGGCTGCCGGTGTTCGACACCGCGGTGGCCGACTTCAACCTCGCGCAGATCTTCACCGAGAACACCTTCGTCGGCGGCGACCGCATCGCCGACGCCAATCACCTCACCGGCGCCGTGTCCAGCCGCTTCATCGACGCCGCCGACGGGCAGGAAAAGCTGCGGCTCACGCTGGCCCAGCGCTTCTACCTGTCGAGCCAGCGCGTGACGCTGCCCAACGTCGTGCAGGTCCAGCAGCAGAACCGCTCCGACCTGCTGATGGGCCTGAGCGGGCGCATGTCGCAGGCGCTGTATGCCGACCTCGCGCTGCAGTACGACATGAACGCCCTCCGCCCGCTGCGCACGACCGCCGCGTTCCGCTGGAGCCCGGCGTCGGGGATGGTGCTCAACGCGGGCTACCGCTTCTTCCGCGACAGCTTCGAGCAGACCGACGTGTCGGCGCAGTGGCCGGTGTCGGAGCGCTGGAGTGCGGTGGGACGCTTCGCGTATTCGCTGCGCGAGCGCAAGCCGGTCACGACGATCGCCGGGCTCGAGTACAACGCCGGCTGCTGGGTGGCGCGGGTCGTCTATCAGCAGTTCGTGACGTTCACCCAGGACAGCATCCGCGCCTTCTTCTTCCAGATCGAACTCAACGGCCTTACCCGGATCGGCAACAATCCGCTGGACATCCTCCGCCAGAACATCGGGGGCTACCAGAAGATCAATTCGCTGCCGCAGAGCCAGACCCCCGAGGACTACGTGCCTCCCCGCTAGAGCCATGACTCCGTTCCGACCCCTGCTCCTCGCCGCCCTTGCCGCGGCCTTCGTGCTCGCGTCTGCGGCCGACGCCCGCGCCGCGCGCGAACCGATCCTGCTCGATCGCGTCGTCGCGGTCGTCAACAGCGAGGTGATCACGCGCCTCGAGCTCGACCGCCAGCTCGAGAGCGCGACGCGCCAGCTCGTGCGCCAGGGCACACCGCTGCCGCAGAAGGCGCTGCTCGAGCGCCAGCTGCTGGACCGCATGATCACCACGCGGGTACTGCAGCAGGTCGCGAAGGAGACCGGGCTGCGCATCGAGGAGTCGCAGGTCGACCGGGCGGTCGGGCGCATCGCGCAGGAAAACCGCATGGACGTGACCGCGTTTCGCGCGGCGCTTGCCGACGACGGCACCGACTTCGCGCAGTTTCGCGACGAGCTGCGCGACGAACTCGTGATCGCACGCCTGCGCGAGCGCGAGATCGAGAGCCGCGTCGTGGTGTCGGATGCGGAGATCGAGAACTGGCTGCGCACGCAGGCCGCGGTCGGGCGCAACGACGAGTACAGCCTGCTGCACATCCTCGTGACGGTCCCCGAGGCGTCGGCGCCCGACCAGATCCAGACGCGTCGGGCGCGCGCCGAGGACGCGCTCGCGAAGCTCAAGGGCGGCGCCGATTTCGTGCAGGTGTCGTCGACGATCTCGGATGCGCCCAACGCGCTGCAGGGTGGCGACCTCGGCTGGCGCACCGCCGGGCGGCTGCCGAACCTGTTCGCGCAGGCCGTCGTGGCGATGAAGGTGGGGGATCTGTCGCCGATCCTGCGCAGCCCCAACGGCTTCCACATCCTCAAGCTGGTCGACAAGCGCAGCAACGAACAGCCGGTGGTCGTGCAGCAGAGCCGCGCACGTCACATCCTGGTGCGGGTCAACGAGGCGGTTTCCGAGGCCGACGCGAAGCGCCGGCTCGAGCTCGCGCTGCAGCGCATCCGCGCCGGCGCCGACTTCGCGGACGTGGCGCGCACCGTGTCGGAAGACGCGAGTGCACCGCGCGGCGGGGAACTCGGCTGGCTGTCGCCCGGCGACACGGTGCCCGAGTTCGAGAAGGCGATGGAAGCGCTGGCCGTGAACCAGGTGAGCGAACCGGTGCAGTCGCCGTTCGGCTGGCACCTGATCCAGGTGCTCGAGCGTCGCACCGAGGACCTCACCAAGGAGCGCCAGCGTCGCGTCGCGCAGCAGGCCGTGCGCAGCCGCAAGACCGAGGAGCAGTTCACCGAGTGGGTGCGCCAGCAACGCGATCGCGCGTTCGTCGAGCTGCGGCTCGAGGAGCGCTGAGCGCCCCCGCCGCGTGCGGGCCGGCGCCCCGCGCGCGACCGCGATGAGCCCGCTGCCGCGGCATGTGCCGCGCAAGCGCTTCGGCCAGCACTTCCTGATCGACGCCGGCGTCGTGCGCGCGATCGTCGACGCGATCGCACCGCGGGCCGACGACACGCTCGTCGAGATCGGCCCCGGTACAGGCGCGCTCACCCGACCGCTGCTCGCGCGCGTGGCGCGACTGCACGTCGTCGAGATCGACCGCGATCTCGCCGCGCGCTGGCGCGACGACGCGGCGAGCGCGAGCGGTGCGCTGCAGGTCCACATGGCCGACGCGCTGGCCTTCGACTTCGGCGCGCTCGGTCCGCGCGTGCGGGTGGTCGGCAACCTGCCGTACAACATCTCCACACCGCTGCTCTTCCACCTCGCGGGCGTCGATGCCCTGGTCGACGGACACTTCATGCTGCAGCGGGAGGTGGTCGAGCGCATGGTCGCGCCGGCCGGCGCGTCGGCCTACGGTCGCCTGTCGGTGATGCTGCAGGCGCGCTTCGCGATGGTCGCGTTGTTCGACGTGCCGCGCGACGCGTTCGATCCGCCGCCGAAGGTCACGTCGTCTGTCGTGCGCATGGTGCCGCTTGCGCAGCGCCCGGTGCCCGCGACCGACGCGGTCGCGTTCGAGGCGATCGTCGCCGCGGCGTTCGGGCAGCGTCGCAAGACGCTGCGCAACACGCTGCGCGACTGGCTGACGCCGGCGGACTTCGATGCGGCGCGGATCGATCCTGCGTCGCGCGCCGAACAGATCGACGTCGCTGCCTTCGCGCGGGCCGCACGCCTCGTCGCGGCCCGCCGGGCTCAGGCCGCCTGAGCGGCCGCCTTGCGCTGGATGAACTCGATCTTGTAGCCGTCCGGGTCCTCGACGAAGGCGATCACGGTCGTGCCGTGCTTCATCGGCCCGGCCTCGCGCGTGACCCGGCCGCCGCGCTGGCGGACCTCGGCGCAGGCCGCGTAGGCGTCGTCGACTTCGACGGCGACGTGGCCGTAGCCGGTGCCCAGTTCGTACTTCGGGGTATCCCAGTTGTGCGTGAGTTCGAGCACCGCGTCGGTGGCCTCGTCGCCGTAGCCGACGAAGCACAAGGTGAAGCGGCCGTCGGGATAGTCGCTGCGACGCAGGACCTTCATGCCCAGCACGTGGGTGTAGAAGTCGATCGACTTCTGCAGGTCACCGACCCGCAGCATGGTGTGCAGGATGCGCATGGCGCGTGTCTCCTCAGATCTCGACCATCTCGAAGTCGTCCTTGCGTGCGCCGCACTCGGGACAGACCCAGTTGATCGGCACGTCCTCCCAGCGGGTACCGGCCGGGATGCCCTCCTCGGGCACGCCGACCGACTCGTCGTAGATCCAGCCGCAGATCAGGCACATGAAGGCGCGGGCGGGAGAAGCAGGATCCGTCATGGGGCGGGACGCGTCGAATAAAGTTCGAGTGTAAGGGTGCCGCGCGCGTCGCGGCACACCGTCGCGTGCGCCGTGCGCACGCAGCCTTGTTCCCGGTCCGACGCCCGCTCCTTGTCTCCGCCCCGCGCCTTCGAAGGTCTGTACGCCGTCACGCCCGATGCGCTCGATCCCGCGACGCTGCTCGCCCGGGTCGAGGCCGTGCTCGCGGGCGGGGCACGGGCACTGCAGTACCGCCGCAAGGGGGCGCTCGAACCGCAGGTCCGCGCGACCGAGGCGCGCGCACTCGCGGCCGCATGTCGACGGTATCGCGCATGGTTCATCGTCAACGACGACGTCGCCCTGGCGGCGGCGGTCGGCGCCGACGGCGTGCATGTCGGTCGGGACGATGCCGACTGCGCCGTGGCGCGTGCGACCCTCGGGCCCGACGCGATCGTCGGGGTGTCGTGCTACGACCGCCTCGAACGCGCGCTCGATGCCGCCCGCGCGGGCGCGACGTACGTCGCGTTCGGGGCGATGCATGCGTCGGGTGTGAAGCCGCAGGCCGTGCGTGCGCCGCTCGATCTGCTGGCGCGCGCACGACAGGCGGTCGGGTGTCCGGTGGTCGCGATCGGCGGCATCACGCTCGAGCGCGCACCGCCGCTGCTGGCCGCCGGGGCCGACGCTCTGGCGGTGATCACCGATCTGTTCGAGGCTGCCGACCCGCAGGCGCGGGCGGCGGCGTACGCGGCGCTGTGGCCGCACACTGTCCCGTTCAACGACCCCGGAGGGGTGCTGTCATGACGTCGCGCAACGAAACGCTGTTCGAGCAGTCCCGCAAGGTCATCCCGGGGGGCGTGAACTCGCCGGTGCGGGCCTTCCGCTCCGTCGGCGGCACGCCGCGCGATGATCCTCGGCCACGCCCATCCCGACGTGGTCGCGGCCGTCCGCGACGCGGCGGGCACGAGCCTGTCGTTCGGCGCGCCCACGGCGCGCGAACTCGAGATGGCCGAGCTGCTGATCGCGCGTCTGCCGTCGCTCGAGATGGTGCGGCTGGTCAGCTCGGGCACCGAGGCGACCATGACCGCGATCCGGGTCGCGCGCGGCTACACCGGTCGCGCGGTGATCGTGAAGTTCGAGGGCTGCTACCACGGTCACGCCGACGCGCTGCTGGTGAAGGCCGGGTCGGGGTTGCTGACGTTCGGCACGCCGAGCTCGTCGGGCGTGCCGCCCGAGACCACGCAGCACACGCTGGTGCTCGACTACAACGACGTGGCCGGCCTCGAGGCGGCGTTCGCCGCACGGGGCCACGAGATCGCGGCGGTGATCCTGGAGCCGGTGGTGGGCAACATGAACCTCGTGCGGCCGACGCCGGCGTTCATCACGGCGCTGCGCGCGCTCACCGCGAAGCACGGCAGCGTGCTGATCTTCGACGAGGTGATGACGGGCTTTCGCGTCGGACCGCAGGGCGCGCAGGGGCTGTTCGGCATCACGCCCGACCTCACGACGCTGGGCAAGGTCGTCGGCGGCGGCATGCCGCTGGGCGCGTTCGGGGGACGGCGCGACATCATGGAGTGCCTCGCGCCGCTCGGTGGCGTGTATCAGGCTGGCACGCTGTCCGGAAATCCGGTCGCGGTCGCGGCCGGCCTGGCGACGCTCAAGGCGATCGACGCGCCGGGCTTCTTCGACCCGTCGACGGCATCGTCGACCGCGCCCGCGCGCACGGCATCGCGTTCTCGGGCGAGGTGGTGGGCGGCATGTTCGGGCTGTACTTCCGGGACCGGCCGCCGACCAGCTTCGCGGAGGTGATGCAGGCCGACAAGGAGCGGTTCAACCGCTTCTTCCACGCGATGCTGGACGGCGGGGTGTACCTCGCACCGTCGGCGTTCGAAGCCGGGTTCGTGTCGGCGGCGCACGGCCCGCACGAGATCGAGCACACGCTGGCGGCTGCCGACGCGGCGTTCGCGCAGGTCGCGCGCGCCGCGTGATCAGGCCGACGGCCGGGCCGCGCGGCCCGGCCACCGACCGTTGCTGCTCAGGGGCGCAACGCGGCCACGTACTCGGCGAGTGCGGTCAATTCCTGATCGGTGAGCTTCGCGGCGATCGTGCGCATCAAGGCCGCGTTGTCGTTGGCGCGCTCGCCGGCCTTGAAGGCCTTCAGCTGCGCGACCGTGTAGGCCTGGTGCTGGCCCGCGAGCCGCGGGTACTGCGACGGGATGCCGGCGCCGGACGGCGAGTGGCAACCGGAGCAGGCGGGCAGGCCGCGCGATGCGTCGCCTGCGCGATACAGCTTCTGGCCGGCGGTCGCGGCCGCTTCGTCGGACGCCGTGGCCGCGCGCACCTTGCGCGAGCCGAACCATGCGCCGAGATCGGCCATGTTCTCCGGGGACAGCCCGGTGGCGATGCCGGCCATGATGGCGTTGGCGCGCGCGCCCGACTTGAACTCGGCGAGCTGCTTGGCGATGTAGTCGGGATGCTGCTGCGCGAGGTTCGGGTTGACCGGGATCGCACTGTTGCCGTCGGCGCCGTGACAGGCGCCACAGGCGGCGGACAGCGGCTGGCCCTTGGCGGGATCGCCCTTGGCGAGGGCGGGAGCGGAAACGACACACGACAGGGCCAGCGCGACGAGGGCCGGGCGGATCAGCGACATCGGGAAGACTCCGTGGGCAAGCATGCGTCGAGGCCGGCAGCGCAGCAGCGCCTGAGCGCGTGCCGTGCATCGGTCGACTATTGCTGAATAATCAAGGACAACGATGAGTGTAGCCAGATCTTTCCGCGCTGCGGAATCCGCGAGCACCGCTCGATGAGCGTTCTCGCCCGCGCGCGCTACGTAGCGAGTGCCCACGACGTGCGCGAGTTCCCGCCGGACACCGGCCGCGAGGTCGCCTTCGCCGGGCGGTCGAACGCCGGCAAGTCGAGCGCGATCAACGTGCTCGCGCGCCAGACGCGGCTTGCCTTCACCAGCAAGACCCCGGGCCGCACGCAGCTGGTCAACTTCTTTGCGCTCGGCGACGCGCGGTTCCTGGTCGACCTGCCCGGCTACGGCTTCGCCAAGGTGCCGGAACGCGAACGCAGCCAGTGGGATCGCCTGATCGGCACGTATCTGCTGCACCGCGAAGCGCTGTGCGGGCTGGTCGTCATGATGGACGTGCGCCATCCGATGACCCCGCTCGACGTGCAGCTGCTCGACTGGTTCGCGCCGACCGCCAAGCCGGTGCACGTGCTGCTCACCAAGGCCGACAAGCTGTCGCGCCAGCAGCAGGTCCGGCAGCTCGCGAGCGTGCGCGCGTCGCTCGCCGGTCGCGCGGGGGCATCGGCACAGCTGTTCTCGAGTCTGAAGCGCACGGGCCTCGACGAGGCCGAAGCGGTGCTCGCCGGCTGGCTGGACATCGGCGCCGCGTACGACGAAAAAGAAGAACCCCCGGTGCGCGGGGGTGCGGACCGGGGGTCAAGCCTTGCGTAGGCGCCCGCTCAGGGAGGAGAAGCGGGGAGCGGAACGGTCCGCCGCGAAGCCGACCGCACCGTTCACGCACTGAGACGACCGGCGTCCGACCGGGTTCCCGGTTGGACAAAATATTTACATGCAACAGATCAAGGACTTGAGCATGGACATCACGACTTCTGACTGGATGCCGGGCGCATATGCGGCCACGGCTGCGGACGCGTGCGGCACCGGCGGCGGCGCGGAGACGGCGCGATGAGCGCGTGGGGCCGGTTCCCCCAGCGGAGGATGCGGCGAAATCGTCGCGACGACTTCTCGCGCCGTCTGGTGCGAGAGCATGTACTGACTTCCAACGACCTGATCTACCCGGTGTTCGTCATCGAGGGCACCGACCGCAGCGAGCCGGTCGCGTCGATGCCCGGGGTCGAGCGCGTGACGATCGACCAGCTGCTGCGTGTCGCGGAGACCTGCGTGGCCCTGCGCGTGCCGGCGATGGCGCTGTTCCCCGTCGTCGATGCAGCGGGCAAGACGCCCGGCGCCGAAGAGGCGTGGAATCCGGACGGTCTGGTGCCCCGCACGGTGGCGGCGCTGAAGCACGCGTTTCCGGCGCTGGGGGTCATCACCGATGTCGCGCTCGATCCGTACACGAGCCACGGGCAGGACGGCCTGATCGACGCGTCGGGCTACGTGCTCAACGACGAGACGCTCGAAGCGCTGGTCAAGCAGGCGGCCTGTCATGCGGCTGCGGGCGTCGACGTGGTGGCGCCGTCGGACATGATGGACGGGCGCATCGGCGCGATTCGCGCCCGGCTCGACGCCGACGGTCACGACCGCGTGCGCATCCTGTCGTACGCGGCGAAGTACGCGTCGAGCTTCTACGGACCCTTCCGCGACGCGGTCGGGTCGTCGGGGAATCTCGGCAAGGGCGGCAAGCACACCTACCAGATGGATCCCGCCAACGGCGACGAGGCGCTGGTCGAAGTCGGCCTCGATCTCGACGAAGGTGCCGACATGGTGATGATCAAGCCCGGCCTCCCGTACCTCGACGTGATCCGTCGCGTGAAGGACCGCTATGGCGTGCCGACGATGGCCTATCAGGTCAGCGGCGAGTACGCGATGCTGAAGGCGGCGGGCGCCAACGGCTGGATCGACGAGCGCGCCTGCGCGCTCGAGGCCCTGCTCGCGTTCAAGCGCGCCGGCGCCGACGCGGTCCTCACGTACTACGCACTCGACGCCGCGCGCTGGCTGGCCGAGGGCTGAGAACCCGCGCCGCCGCCGGCCGGACCGGCGCAGCCGAGCACGCCGGCGCCGCGTGGCTGCAGTGCAAGGCGGCCCGGGGTTCCGGACCGCCGCGCCCGGTCAGCGCTCGGCCGACAGGGCGCGCTGTTCGCGCTCGACGCGGATGATGTATTTCTGGATCGCGCTCTCGGCGCCGCGCGGCAGCTCGGTGAACCGGCAGCCGGCACGGCGTGCGAGCACGCCGTTTCGCATCGGCGACGCGACGTTGTTGCGCACCTCGAGGCCCACGCGCATCGGCGCCGCGTCGGGCAGCGCCAGCGCGCAACCGGTGAAGGTCATGCCGACCTTCAGCGGTGTCTCGTCGGGGTAGTGCCCGAGCTTCACGCCGCCGACGCTCAGATCGAGCACCGTCGCCTCGATCGCGCGCTGGTCGTCGTACGGGATCGTGCACAGCACCGGCCGCGCCATCGGCAGCGTGACGCGGTAGTACTCGCGACGCTGGAACTTGAAGATCGCGCGCGGCAGCGGCAGTGCAAGCGCGGGCCGGTCCCGATGGCTGGTCGCCGCGAGTCCGGCGATGCGGAAGCGCACCCGCACCTTGTCCTGGCGTCCCTCGAAGAACGCGCGGTCCGACGCGAGCAGCTTGCGATTCGCGACTGGATCCTTGCCGGTGTCGAG
>JALORJ010000127.1 GCA_025459035.1 Burkholderiales bacterium | reverse complement strand
GGTCGACGGTTCCGGCACGGCGAACACGGTCACGCCACCAAAGGCACCGCCGAAGCGCGACGTCTGCGGAACCAGACCCGACACCGCGAACAGGTACTTGCCGGGGGCAAGCCCTTCCACGGCGAGGATCGAATTGCCGGGGGCCGAGGCGACGAACTCGAGGTCCAGCGTGTCCATCAGTGCGCCCATCAGCAGGGACGGCTCCGAGGACGGGCCCGCCAGGAACGCCGGCTTGCCCATGCCGTCGGTCACGCTGGCGATGTCGAAGCCCGGTTCGTACTTGAACAGCGCGGTCCACAGCTTCTGCGTGTTCAGCAGCGTGACGCCGTTGGCGGTCACGGCCCATTCGACGTCGAACGGGGCGATGGTCTCGAACACGATGTACTCGGCGAACGACTTGCCGCGCGGGATCGGGCTCAGATCCACCTGTTCGGCAACCAGCGAGGTGACGACGCCCAGATCCTTGATCTGGCCGATGTCGACGGCGTGGGCGGAGGGAGCTACGAGGGCAGCCGTCAGGGCGACGCCCGACAGCAAGGACTTCAGCGTGGTCAGCATGGTGCAGTCTCCGAAAAGGACGAAAAGGGACGACAACTTCCCCCGAAGCATGGAGACCGTCCGATTCGGGCGGCGGCCTCCTGTAGACCCTCCGATGCCCGCCATAGGCACATGATTTTTGCGGCGGTGCATCAGGGACAACCTCATGATACGCATGGCCTACGTCAAACGGCAAGCCACCCGCACCAGATCTTTCTCGATTCATCGATTCCGACGAGGCAGTGGGAGTGCCCCTTCTCGATCGATCCGGGTCAAGAGTACGCCGCGACGTGTTGCACGCTTGGTGCCAGCGCCGAGCCGGGCACTAGTCATTACGGATCAACCACTTGCAAGTGCCGGCCGGCGCAGGCGCCGCACCGCGATGGTGCGCACGCCGGGCGTGGCGCGATCTGCCGAGGCGACCGACCCGCCGCGCGGGTGGGGGTGTCGTGCAGGCTGGCCGACATCCGCGTCATTTTTCAAACGACCGTTCCATTCGGTGACGCCGGGAATCTCGCGCTGACGCGGGGCGTCGACGCAGCCGCCATGGGAGCTTCGGATCGGGGCGACCGAGACTTTTCTGCAACAATCGCTGGCTAGCGTCCGCCGTTTTCCGCCGAGGAGCTGTCGATGTCGAAGAGGTCGAGCCGCGTTGCGCGAGGCGCACTGGTCGCGCTGCTGCTGGGGATCGCGGGGGCGGCCGGCGCCGTCGACAAGCTGCCTGCCGGGGTGGTCGCGAAGATGGGCGACGTCGAGATGAAGACCGACGAGCTGAAGCAGCTGCTCGACGCGCTGCCGCCCGAAGCGCGCGCCCAGCTCGCGGCCAATCCCGGCGAACTCGCGAAGGTGGTCCGTACCGAGATGATCCGGCGCTCGCTGGCCGTCGAGGCGCGCGGCAAGGCCTGGGACAAGCGGCCCGAGGTGATGGCGCAGATGGATCGCGCCCGCGACGCGGCGCTGGTGGCGGCCTACATGAACAGCGTCGCGCGCCCGCCGGAGAGCTATCCGTCCGAGGCCGAGCTGAAGGCGGCCTACGAACAGAACAGCGCGTCGTTCTCGGTCCCGAAGCAGTACCGGATCTCGCAGCTGTTCGTGCTGGCCCCGGCCGACACCGACAAGGCCGCGTTCGCGAAGGCGCTGGCCAAGGCGACCGACCTGGCCGAGCGCGCGAAGAAGAAGGGCGCGGACTTCGCGGCGCTGGCGAAGGCGTCGTCCGAGCACGCGGACAGCGCCGCGAAGGGCGGCGACATGGGCTTCGTCGCCGAGTCGAACCTGATCCCCGAACTGCGCGAGCCGATCGCCGCGCTGAAGAAGGGCGACATCGTCGGCCCGATCAAGGCGCCGTCGGGCTGGCACGTGGTGCGGCTCGACGACGTGCGCGAGAAGGGCACGAAGCCGCTCGCGGAGGTTCGCGACCAGCTCTGGACCTTCCTGCGCGCCCGCAAGGCGCAGGAGACCGAGCAGGCGTACCTCACCTTCATGACCAACAAGAATCCGGTGTCGATCAACGACGCCGAGCTGCCGAGACTGCCGGCGCCCGCGGCGCCGAAGTAGCGCGCCACCGCCACCTGCCGGGCACGGCGCGTCGGCGATGCTCGCGGCGGCGGTCCGGATGTCGGCGCTCGCGCCGGCGCGCATCGCCGCAGGCGTGGTGGGCGCGCTGTTCGTGGCGACGCTGCTGCAGCAGGGCGCGCAGCCCTACGCCGTCGGGCTGTTCCCGGCGCCGTGGGACAAGGTCGCGCACTTCGTCGCGTTCTTCGGCTTCGGCGGTCTGGTCGCGATCGCGGCCGGGCGCCGCGGGCTGTGGTGGGCGGCGGCGGCGGCCGCGATGGCGCTGGGCGCGGTCGACGAATGGCACCAGACCACGCTGCCCGGACGAATGGCCGGCTGGGACGACTGGCTGGTCGATGCCGGCGCCGGCATCGCGGCCGGCGCTGTCCACGCGACCCTGATGCGCCGTCACGCGCGCTGGTAGACGTCCTCGAAGCGGACGATGTCGTCCTCGCCCAGATAGCTGCCCGACTGCACCTCGATCAGCTGCAGCGGCAGCTTGCCGGGGTTCTCGAGGCGGTGCGTCACCCCGAGCGGGATGTAGGTCGACTGGTTCTCGGTCAGCAGGACGACCTCGTCGCCGCGCGTGACCTTGGCCGTGCCGCTGACGACGATCCAGTGCTCGGCGCGGTGGTGATGCATCTGGAGCGACAGCTTCTGCCCCGGATTCACCGTGATGCGCTTGACCTGGTAGCGGTCGCCCGCGTCGATGCTCTCGTACGAGCCCCACGGCCGGTACACGCGACGGTGGGTCAGGTGCTCGGTGCGGGCCGAACGCTTCATCTCGTCGACGAGCAGCTTCACGTCCTGCGATGCCTGCTTGCTCGCCACCAGCACCGCATCGGCGGTCTCGACGATCACCAGGCCTTCGACCCCGACCGCCGCGACCATCCGGTCCTCGGCCTTGATGAACGTGTTCGACACGTTCGCCGTGACGACGTCGCCCTGCATCACGTTGCCGTCGGCCGACTTGCCGTGGATGTCCCACAGCGCATCCCACGAGCCGACATCGTTCCAGCCCATCTCGACCGGCACGACCACGCCCTTGAGCGTCTTCTCCATCACCGCGTAGTCGATCGAGATCGACGGCGCCGACGCGAACGCGCCCGCATCGAGGCGGCAGAAGTCGAGGTCGGCCTTGGCCAGGTCGATCGCGCGCGTGACGGCCTCGAGCACGGCCGGCGCATGCACGCGCAGCTCCTCGAGATAGGCCGACGCACGCATGAGGAACATGCCGCTGTTCCACAGATGGTCGCCCGACGCGAGCAGCGACTCGGCGGTGGCGAGGTCGGGCTTCTCGACGAAGCGGCGGATCGCGAACGCCCCGGCGACGCCAGCCACCGGCGCGCCCTGCTGGATGTAGCCGTAACCGGTCTCGGGATGGTCGGGAATGATCCCGAAGGTGGCGAGGTGCCCCTGAGCGGCGACCTGTGCCGCGGTGGCGATCGCGCGGTGGAACGCCGGCACGTCCTGGATCACGTGGTCCGACGCGAGCACGAGCATCAGGCCGTCCGGGTCGTCCTTCGCGATCGACAGCGCGGCGGCGGCGACGGCCGGCGCGGTGTTGCGACCGGCGGGTTCCAGCAGCAGCAGCGCCGGGGGCGTGCCGATCGCGTGCAGTTGCTCGGCCACGAGGAAGCGGTGTTCGTTGTTGCAGATGACCCGCGGCGCCTGCACCCCGGCGATGCCGTCGAGGCGCATCAGCGTCTCCTGCAGCATCGAATGGTCGGACGTGAGCTTCAGGAACTGCTTCGGGTAGGCGCCGCGCGACAGCGGCCACAGGCGGGTGCCGGAGCCGCCGCAGAGGATCACGGGATGCAGGTTCATGTTCGGGAGGTCTCGGTTCGGGTTCGGGACGGTCGACAGTAACAGCGGCTGGCGACGCGGACTCGCGCTGTGCACGAGGTGTGCCCGGTCGAGCGCATCGCCGGGCGGCACCCCGCGAGCGCGCGACGTCGGCACCCGCGTGCTCCGGGGTCCGGACGGACCACGACACATGGCGGTCCGGCGTCGCCGGACGTCCGATCAGCGCGCATCGGCGCCCGACCTCCCGTCCTGCCGCGCAACAGGGTTTCTCCAATCTCCTCTGGCTGTGCCGCTCGCCGTTCGCGCGGGCGCACGGTGTGCCCGCAAACGAGGAGAGCTCAAGCGCATGAAAGGCCGCAATCACCCCACCAACGACGTCGTGCTGAACCCGTCCTGTCAGCCGACCATCCATCAGGTCATCGACACGATCGATCCCGATCGCCGCGCCTTCATGAAGGCGTCGGCAGGCGCCACCGCGATGGCGGCGCTGACCGGCGTGTCCAGCGCGGCCTTCACCGAAAGCGCGTCGGCCGCACCGATCCCCGCGAGCAGCAACGGCTTCGCCGGCATCGGCTTCGAGAGCATCCCCGCGGCGACGATCCCGCCCGGTGGCACGACCGTGCCGGACCTGATCCAGGTGCCGCCGGGCTACAAGTCGGAGCTGTTCGTCGCCTGGGGTGACCCGATCATGCCGGGCGCGCCGGCGTGGAAGGAGGACGCGACCGAGACCGCCGCCGAGCAGGCGATGCAGTTCGGCGAGAACAACGACGGCATGCACTTCTTCCCGTTCCCGGTCGCCGGTGGCTCGGGCGCGTCGAACGACCGTGGCCTGCTGTGCGTGAACCACGAGTACACGCAGGAGCAGTTCCTGCACGGCGCCGAAGGCCTCACCGGTGGCGCCGGCGTGACCATCGCCAAGGTGCGCAAGTCGCAGGCCGCGCACGGCGTGTCGGTCGTCGAAGCCCGCCGCACGCGCGGTCGCTGGGGCGTGGTGCGCAATTCGGCCTTCGGGCGTCGCGTCACCGTGAACACGCCGATGCGCATCGGCGGCCCGGCCGCGGGTTCGGACCTGATGCGGACCAACCTCTACACGATCACCGACGCGGGTTCGGCGCCTGTGCTCGACAGCAGCGGCTCGCAACGCCGCACCGACGGCACGCAGGCGTGGGGCACGCTGAACAACTGCGCGCACGGCTACACGCCGTGGGGCACGTACCTCACGTGCGAGGAAAACTGGAACGCCTACTTCGGCACCACCTCGACGTCGCACACGCGCACGAAGAACGAGATCCGCTACGGCGTGCAGCCGGCGGGGGCGTTCGGCACGTACTTCTGGTGGCGCGCCGACGACCGCTTCGACATCGCGAAGAACCCGAACGAGCAGAACACGTTCGGCTACGTCGTCGAGATCGATCCGTTCAACCCGCGCTCGACCCCGGTCAAGCGCACCGCGCTCGGCCGCTTCAAGCACGAGAGCGTGCAGGTCGCGATCGGCCCCGACTACAGCGTCACGTTCTACATGGGCTGCGACGAGCGTAGCGAGTACATCTACAAGTTCGTCTGCGCGGGCAAGTGGAACCCCCGCAACCGCGCGGCCAACATGAACCTGATGGACAGCGGCACGCTGTACGTCGCGAAGTTCACCGCGACGCCGGGTGCGAAGTCCGGCACCTACCGCGGCGAGTGGATCGCGCTCGTGCCCGGCACCGTCGGCGTCGACGGCGTCGCGCTGCGCGACAACCCCAACTTCGCCGGCGGCACCGACGCCGACGTGCAGGGCCGCATCTGCGTGCTGACGCGCATGGCCGCGGATGCGGTCGGCGCGACGCCGATGGACCGCCCCGAGTGGGTCGCGCTGCGCACGTACTCGTTCGGCGGGCGTCCGTCGAACGGCTACACGTACGGCCCGGGCATGCCGCTGGAGGTCTACTGCACGCTGACCAACAGCTCGCAGCGCGGCCGCAACGGCGGCACGCAGACGGTCAACCCCGACGGCTCGCGTCCCGCGGGCGACCTGCGCCCGCCGGTCGACGCGGCGAACCCGCGTCCGGACAACGACTACGGCCACATCATCCGCTGGCGCGACGACAACAACGACGCGAAGTCGACCGGCTTCGAGTGGGACATCTTCGTGCTGTGCGGTGACACCAAGGCGGCGATGCAGATGCCGAACCCGAAGACCCTGCCGAGCAACTACGCGGCCGCGGGCAGCGACGGCTACACCGGCGATATCGTCGACGTGCCGGCGGGCAGCGCCGACTTCGGCGCCCCGGACGGCCTGTGGTTCGACCACTTCGGTCGGCTCTGGATCCAGACGGACCAGGCCGGTGACGGTCGCGGCGACTGGCAGTACATCGGCGCCAACGCGATGCTGTGCGCCGATCCGAACACCAAGGAGATCCGCCGCTTCCTGACCAGCCCGCCCGACTGCGAAGTCACCGGCATGGTGTCGACGCCGGACGGCCGCACGATGTGGGTCGGCATCCAGCATCCGAACGACGGCGGCACCACCGCCGACCCGACCGCGGTCGGCAACTGGCCGCAGGGGCAGTACGCGGTCAACAGCGCCGGCGAACCGGTGCCCAACACCCCGGGCAAGCGGCGTCCCCGTTCGGCCGTGGTCGTCGTCACCCGCAACGACGGAGGCGTGATCGGCGGCCTCTGAGCCGACGACGTCGCCACGTCTTCCAGGCAGTCCCGCGCGGCGGTGCGCCCGACGCCGCCGCGCGTCCTCGCGAATCAATCGGAGAACCCCATGACTTTCGTCAAGAAGCTGTTCGCGGCGTCCGTGCTCGCCGCCACCTCCGTCGGCGCCCACGCGGCGCTGATCCTCGACCCGATGGACATCGACGCGCCGCGCATCGTCGAGACCTTCGACGGCGTCGGTGCCGGTTTCGTCGGCGGCGCCAGCCTGAACTTCAACCCCGACTTCACGCTGAGCTCGATCGGCTTTCCCGCGGCCGACCTGCAGGTCGGCGACCCCGGCGTGTGGAACCTCGGCGGCAACGGCGTGTGGAGCCTCGGCAAGGAATTCGCCGGTGCGAACACTCCGGTCGGCGCGCTGGCCTTCACCTTCGCGCCCGGCACGTTCGTGTCCGGGATCGGCGCGTTCGTGAACTACTTCATCCCGGCGATCTCGTCGGGCACCGTGATCACGCTGACGGCCCTCGGGGCCGACGGCATGGTGCTCGAGTCGTACGGTGTCGCGATCTCGACCCCCGACGCCTACAACGACGGCTCGTTCCTCGGCATCCAGCGGGCGCAGGCCGACATCGCGTCGTTCGTCGTGAGCGGCGCGTATGTCGTCGCCGACGACCTGACGTATTCGAAGCCGATCCCGGAGCCGTCCACCTGGGCGATGCTGGGCACCGGCCTCGCGC
>JALORJ010000126.1 GCA_025459035.1 Burkholderiales bacterium | reverse complement strand
CGCTGAGTCGGGAGCGCCGGCCCCCCCTCTGCGGCGTGCGGTCGACGCGTCGTCGAAGACGAGACGCAACGCGGTCGAGCACGCCGGCACGCCGTCGCCGCGCGTGCATGCGGCGGGTGCAGACGTGCGGTGCTAGTCCGTCAGCGGTCGCGCGTCCATCGACGACTACGCTTCAGCGGGGTCACCGCACCCACCTGAACTGGCCGCCGCGCACCTCGACCATCACGAAGCTCGACAGCTCGATGCCGAGGTGATCCGTCGGGCTCAGGGTGTACACGCCGGCTGTGCCGACGTACCCCCGCGTCTCCTCGATCGCCGCACGCACCTTCTCGCGGTCGGTGCCGCCGGCGCGCCGGATCGCGTCGACGGCGATCGCGAGCGCGTCCCACGCGTAACCACCGAAGCTCGCCGCGTCGTCGTTCCAGGCGGCGCGGTAGTCCTTGCGATAGGCGGTCAGCACCGCCTTCTGCGGATGGTTCGCCGGCAGGTCGTCGGCGATCAGCAGCGGCGGCGCGGCGATGCGCACACCCTCGGCGGCCTTGCCGGCCAGTTCGAGGAAGTCCGGCGTGGCCACGCCGTGCGTGTGATACAGCGGCAGGCGGATGCCGAGCTGTTCGAAGTTCTTCGTGGCGATCGACGGCCCCTGGATCGTCCCGACCATCAGCACGACCTGCACCCCGGGCGCGTTGCGGATCTTCGTGAGCTGCACGGTCATGTCGGCGTCCTTCGGCGCGAAGGTCTCGTCGGCCACCAGCGTCAGCCCGTACTTCGGCGCGAGCTTCTGCGCCTCGGCGCGGCTCGACGCGCCCAGCCCCGAGGTCTCCGACAGCAACCCGACGCGCGTCAGGTTGCGCGCCTTGAGGTCGACGAACACGCGCTCGACCGACTGGCGATCGGTCCCCGGTGTCTTGAAGACCCACTTCTTCACCGGCTCGACGATCGGGATCCCGCCGCCGAGCGAGATGAGCGGGATGCCGGCCTGCTCGACGACGTTGACGACCGCCATCGTCGCGCCAGTCGTCGTGCCGCCGATGATCAGGTCGACCTTGTCGGACTCGATGAGGCGCTTCACGAACGTGTTCGCCTTCGCGGCGTCGCCGCTGTCGTCGTAGACGATCCACTCGACCTTGCGCCCGAGCACGCCACCGGCGGCGTTCAGTCGATCGATGCCCATCTTCAGCGTCTTCGACTCGGGGTCTCCCAGCGGCGACGCGGGGCCGGTCGTCGACAGGAACGAGCCGATGCGGATCGGCTCGGCGGCTGCGGCAGTGCCCGGTACGCCGGCTCCGGCGATGGCGCAGGCGACGACCGCGTGGCGGACGAACGCGGCGAAGCGGATCAGCGAAGCGAAGCGGTTCATCGGACGGGGCTCCGGAAGCACGGGCGCTGCATGCACAGCCCCGAGGGTATGCGCGGCGACGCGACGCGCACTACGCGGCACGTAATCGCATCGGCAGGTGCAGGAACCCGCGGAAGCGCACGCGACCGCCGCGCACCGGGGCCGCGGCAAGCCCGAAGTCGCGAAACCGCGCGACGAAGCGCTCGATCGCGACGCGCCCTTCCAGCCGCGCCACCTGCAGGCCCACGCACGTGTGCGGCCCGGACGCGAACGACAGATGCCGGTTCGGCTGGCGCGCGATGTCGAAGCGCTCAGGGTCGTCGAACTGTGCCGGGTCGCGGTTGGCCGAGCCGATGCACAGCGTGATGCGCGTCCCCGCCGGCAGCGCGACGCCACCGACGTCGACCGCGCGCGTCGCCATGCGATTGCCGAGCTGGTTGGAGCTCTCGAAGCGCAGGCACTCCTCGACCGTGGTACCGATCAGCCCGGGATCCGCCCGCAGGCGGGCGCAGGCCTCGGGATGGCGCGCCAGCAGTTCGAGCCCGTTGCCGATGAGGTTGGTCGTGGTCTCGTGACCCGCGTTGAGCAGGAAGACGCAGTTGTGCAGCAGCTCCGCGGCGGTCAGACGTTCGCCGTCGTCTTCGCCCTGGATCAGCCGGGTGAGCACGTCGACGTCCGGATCCCCAGGATGGGCGCGCCGATCCGCGACGAGCCCTTCGAGGTACGCGAGAAACTCGGTGACGGCCCGATGTCCGGCGGCGGCGGCATCGGCGCCGAGCACCGGCTCGAGCGCGCCGAGGATCGCGAGCGACCATGCCCGCAGCGGGCCACGCTCGGCATGCGGCACACGCAGCAGGTTGCCGATGACCTCGATCGGGATCGCCGCGGCGAAGCCGTCGATCAGGTCGGCGACGCCGTCGCTCGGCATCGCGTCGAGCAGTCGGTCGACCAGCGCGACCACGCCCGGCTCCATCGCCGCGACGCGATGCGGGGTCAGCGCCCCCGAGATCAGCCGCCGCACCCGCGTGTGGTACGGCGGGTCGTTGAAGATCAGGCTCGTGGTGTGGTGCGCGTGCAGCGGCGTGCCGGTGCCGTACTTCTCGCCGAACTCGACCTGCTTGTCCGAGCTGAAGGCGACCGGGTCGCGATAGATCGCGAGCGCGTCGGCGTAGCGCGTGACCAGCACCGCCCCGTCGGCCATCCGCTTGACCGGCGCGTGCTCGCGCAAGGCGGCGTACCAGCGGTACGGATCGTCGTGGAAGCCGTCCGGCAGCCGCGCGAGATCGAACTGAGCGGCGGCGGCACGGGCATCGAACGGCGCGTCCATCGCGACCGCGCGGATCAGTGGAAGAGCACGAGGGCCTTCAGCAGCGTGTTCCAGATCCCCCACGCGAGCGGAATGCCGACGGCGATCCACGCCAGCGCGATCAAGGCGGGCGACGTCGGTCGCGCGTCGCCGCCCGCGGCGGCATGCGTGCCGACCGCGAGCGCCTGCGCCTTCTCGTGCGACAGCTGCTTCTCGCGCGCGAGCTCGTCGTCGGACATGAAGTGGTGATCCGCCACCGGCCGTACCAGCAGGTTGCACACGAACCCCACGACGAGCAGCCCGGACAGCACGTACAGCGCCGTGTGGTACGCGGCGTCCGGCGGCACACCGGCCGCGAGCTGGCTCTCGCGCAGCTGCGTGATGATCACCGGCCCGAGAATGCCTGCGGTCGACCAAGCGGTGAGCAGGCGCCCGTGGATCGCGCCGACGTGCTGCGTGCCGAACATGTCGGACAGGTACGCAGGAATCGTCGCGAAGCCGCCGCCGTACATCGTGAGGACGACGCAGAACAGCGCGACGAAGATGGCGACCGTCGACACCGACGGGCTCAGTGCGTAGAGCGCGAAGCCCAGCGAGAAGAAGATCGCGTAGGTGACCTTGCGGCCGATCACGTCGGACAGCGACGCCCAGGCGATGCGCCCGACGATGTTGAAGAGCGACAGCAGCGCCGCGAAGCCCGCGCCGATCGCGGCGACCGTCTTCTTCTGGTCGGCGTCGAGCATCGCGAGCGGCAGGTTCTGGTCGATCAGCCGGCCGCCGAAGATCTCCTGCAGCATCGGTGACGCCATGCCGATCACGCCGATCCCGGCGCTCACGTTCATGCACAGCACGCCCCACAGCAGCCAGAACTGCGGCGTGCGGTGCGCGCGGTTCACGTGCACGTGGCGCGACGTGATCATCGACGTCGCGGCCGCCGCGGGCGGTGTCCAGCCGGCGGGCTTCCATCCCGCCGCCGGGATGCGATAGCCGAGTGCCCCGATCATCATCGCGACGAAGTAGATGACCCCCATCGTCACGAAGGTCTGCCATACGCCGGGCGACGTGTCCGTCTTGAAGGCGTTCATCAGCAGATTCGCGAGCGGCGCCCCGATCATCGCGCCGCCACCGAAGCCCATGATCGCCATGCCGGTGGCCACGCCGCGCTTGTCGGGGAACCACTTGATGAGCGTCGACACCGGCGAGATGTAGCCCAGCCCCAGCCCGATGCCGCCGATGAGCCCCGAGCCCAGCCACATGATCCACACCTGGTGCGTCTGCACTCCGACCGCCGAGATCAGCAGGCCGCCGCCCCAGCAGAACGCGGCGACGACCCCGGCCTTGCGCGGACCGTTGTGCTCGAGCCAGTGGCCGAACACGGCCGCCGACAGTCCCAGGAAGACGAAGAACGGCGTGTACATCCACGACAGGGTGCTGATCTTCCAGTCGCACGTGGTCGACAGCACCTCCTGCCAGAAACTCAGCTTCGCGCACGCGGCGAGGTGGTCGGGATCCTTGATGCCGAGCGCCTTCGACAGCGGCAGCCAGAACACGGAGAACCCGTACGCCATGCCGATCGAAAGGTGGATCGCGAGGGCGGCGGGCGGGACCAACCAGCGACTGAAGCCCGGACGCGCGATCGTGTTTTCCTTGTCCAGCAGACCTGCCATGAAGCGATCCCTCCCCTCGTGTGCTTCGCATGTGCGGCGGTTTGCCGATGGGGCGTCCGCCGTCGTCGGCGCGGTGTCGCTTCACGCGCCCGTCATGTCCCGATCGGTTTCGATGATAGCGACGCGTCCCGCGACCTCACAGCCGCATCTTGCGCACGCGTTCGCTGACGCACGAAGTTATGCGAGTGCGTGCATAGGTCGGTGCATCGACCGAAGCGCGACGCGCGCGGGGGAAGCCCGCCGATGAGCACCCACGGCATCACCGGCGTCGTGCTCTGCGGGGGGCTCGGCCGGCGCATGGGTGGCGTCGACAAGGGGCTGGTGACGCTCGACGGCCAAGCGCTGGTCGAGCACGTGATCGCGCGGTTCGCACCGCAGGTCGACACGCTGCTGCTCAACGCGAACCGTCACGCCGAGCGCTACGCGACGTTCGGCTGGCCGGTGGTCGCGGATGCGCTGGACGGCTATCTCGGTCCGCTCGCCGGGCTGCACGCCGCGATGGGCCACGCGACGACGCCGCTGATCGCGAGCGCGCCCTGCGACACGCCCTTCCTCCCGCACGACCTCGTGTCGCGGCTGCGCGCACCGCTCGATGCCGATCCGAGCGTCGAGATCGCCGTCGCGCGCGCGCTCGGACGCGTGCATCCGATCTGCAGCGTGGCACGACGCACATTGCGCGACTCGATCGACGCCGCGCTCGCGGCCGGCGAGCGCCGCGTGGTCGCGTGGCAGGCGGCACGCCGCACTGTGCATGTCGACTTCGACGACATGCCCACCGCATTCGAGAACCTCAACACGCCGGGCGACGTGACGACCGCCGAGCGCACGTCGCGCGGCTGATTCCCGCGACTCGCGCGCTCGGTCGCGCGCCGCACGGCCACCTGCCGAGGTGCACGCGCGGCGCCGCTCGCGCCGCGCGCGCAGGCCGGTGTCAGGCGGCGTCCTTCGCGAACTGGAACACGCCCGCCTTCGCGTCGACGCGGATCGTGTCCTTCGGCCCGAAGCGCCCTTCGAGGATCTGCTTCGCGAGCGGGTTCTCGATGCTCGACTGGATCGCGCGCTTCAGCGGACGCGCACCGTAGACCGGATCGAAGCCGGCGTTCGCCAGTTCGCCGAGTGCCGCGTCGCTGACGACCAGCGCCAGATCGAGCTTCGCCAGCCGCGCCTCGAGGCTGCGCATCTGGATCTTCGCGATCGACGCGATGTGCGCGTCGTCGAGCGCGTGGAACACCACGACCTCGTCGATGCGGTTGACGAACTCGGGACGGAAATGCGTCTTGACCTCGCCCAGCACGGCCAGCTTCACGACCGCGGGGTCCGACCCGGCCATCGACTGGATGCGCTGCGAGCCGAGGTTCGACGTCATCACGACGACCGTGTTGCGGAAGTCGACCGTACGCCCCTGGCCGTCGGTCAGACGCCCGTCGTCGAGCACCTGCAGCAGGATGTTGAAGACGTCCGGATGCGCCTTCTCGACCTCGTCGAGCAGGATCACCGCGTACGGCTTGCGCCGCACGGCCTCGGTCAGCGTGCCGCCTTCCTCGTAGCCGACATAGCCCGGTGGCGCGCCGACCAGCCGCGACACCGAGTGCTTCTCCATGAACTCGCTCATGTCGATGCGGACCATGTGGTCCTGCGAGTCGAACAGGAACTCGGCGAGCGCCTTGCACAGCTCGGTCTTGCCGACCCCCGTGGGCCCGAGGAACAGGAACGACCCGTACGGACGATTCGGGTCCGACAGCCCGGCGCGCGAGCGACGGATCGCGTCCGACACCAGACGCACCGCCTCGTCCTGCCCGACGACGCGTTCGTGCAGGCGGTCTTCCATCGCGAGCAGCTTGTCGCGCTCGCCCTGCAGCATCTTCGACACCGGAATGCCGGTCGCGCGCGACACCACCTCGGCGATCTCCTCGGCGCCCACCTGCGTGCGCAGCAGCGTCGGCTTCGCACCGCTGTCGGCACCGCCGGCAGCGTCGGCCTTCACCAGCTGCGCCTCGAGCTTCGGCAGCTCGCCGTACTGCAGCTCGCTCATGCGCTGCCAGTCGCCGCGGCGCCGCGCCTCGTCCATGTCCTGGCGCACGCGCTCGATCGCTTCCTTGATGTGCTGCGAGCCCTGCACCTGCGCCTTCTCGGCCTTCCACACCTCGTCGAGATCGGCGTACTCGCGCGCCAGGCGATCGATCTCGCCTTCGAGCAGTTCGAGGCGCTTGCGCGACGCGTCGTCGGTCTCGCGCCGCACCGCCTCGCGCTCGATCTTGAGCTGGATCAGGCGCCGGTCGAGCCGGTCCATCGACTCCGGCTTCGAGTCGATCTCCATGCGGATGCGCGCGGCCGCCTCGTCGATCAGGTCGATCGCCTTGTCGGGCAGGAAGCGGTCGGTGATGTAGCGCTGCGACAGCTCGGCCGCCGCGACGATCGCGGGATCGGTGATGTCGACGCCGTGGTGCACCTCGTAGCGCTCCTGCAGCCCGCGCAGGATCGCGATGGTGTCCTCGACGCTCGGCTCGCCGACCAGCACCTTCTGGAAGCGACGCTCGAGCGCGGCGTCCTTCTCGATGTACTTGCGGTACTCGTCGAGCGTGGTGGCGCCCACGCAGTGCAGCTCGCCGCGCGCGAGCGCCGGTTTGAGCATGTTGCCGGCATCGATCGCGCCTTCGGCCTTGCCGGCGCCGACCATCGTGTGCAGTTCGTCGATGAACAGCACGATGCGCCCGGCGTCCTGCGCGACTTCCTTCAGCACGGCCTTGAGGCGTTCCTCGAACTCGCCGCGGTACTTGGCCCCGGCCAGCAGCCCGGCCATGTCGAGCACGAGCACGCGCTTGTCCTTGAGCGTCTCGGGCACTTCGCCGTTGACGATGCGCTGCGCCAGGCCCTCGACGATGGCGGTCTTGCCCACGCCCGGCTCGCCGATCAGCACGGGATTGTTCTTGCTGCGGCGCTGCAGGATCTGCACGACGCGGCGGATCTCGTCGTCACGACCGATCACCGGATCGAGCTTGCCGGCGCGCGCGCGCTCGGTCAGGTCGAG
>JALORJ010000125.1 GCA_025459035.1 Burkholderiales bacterium | reverse complement strand
GGATCGGGTCGAGGCTGCGGTCGGCCCAGACCTGCTCGCAGGCGGTGCGCACCTTCGCCTCCGGGCTCAGACCAGCCGTCACCGGCGTCCCGGCGCAGCCCGCCAGGAACACCCCGAACCCCGCGGCAATGGTGATCACGTGGCGATGCCCTCGCCGCAGCGTGTCGTACATCGTGCGCCTCCTCTCGCAGAGCGGCCCGCAGTGCCCCCGAGCCTCGGGATCACGCGGTCGCCGAGGGCGCCGCGTCTGCAGGCGAGTGTCGCGCGATGTCACGCAAGTGTCATGCGTCCGTCGCCGCCGACGCGGACCTCACCCCACCCACCGACGGGCGTTGCGGAACATGCGCATCCACGGCGCGTCCTCGCCCCAGCCGGGCGGATGCCACGACATCTGCGCGGTGCGGAACACGCGCTCCGGATGCGGCATCAGCACGGTCACGCGTCCGTCCTCGGAGGTCAGGCCGGTGATGCCGCCCGGCGAGCCGTTCGGGTTGTACGGGTAGGTCGATGTGGGTGCACCGGTGCGCGGGTCGACGAAGCACAGCGCGACGAGCGGCTCCGCACGCGCCTGCTGCGCGGCGTCGGCGAACTGCGCGCGGCCTTCCCCGTGCGACACGACCACCGGCAGCCGGCTGCCGTCCATGCCGTCGAAGAACAGCGACGGCGTGCGGCACACCTCGACCATCGCGAGGCGCGCCTCGAACTGCTCGCTGGTGTTGCGCACGAAACGCGGCCAGTGCGACGTGCCGGGAATCAGCGACGTGAGGCCGCTCATCATCTGGCAGCCGTTGCACACGCCGAGCGCGAAGGTGTCGCCGCGCGTGAAGAACGCCGCGAATTCGTCGCGGGTGCGTGCGTCGAAGAGGATCGAGCGCGCCCAGCCGCCCCCCGCGCCGAGCACGTCCCCGTACGAGAAGCCGCCGCACGCCGCGAACCCCTGGAAGCCGCGCAAGGGCACGCGACCGGTCGCGAGGTCGGTCATGTGCACGTCGACGGTCTCGAAGCCCGCCCGGTCGAACGCCGCAGCCATCTCGATCTGGCCGTTCACGCCCTGCTCGCGCAGGATCGCGACCCGCGGGCGCGTCCGCGCCCGCAGCCACGGCGCCGCGATGTCGACGGCGGGATCGAAGGTCAGCGTCGCCGAGAGCCCGGGATCGGTGACGTCGTTCAGCACCGCCCATTCGGCGTCGGCGCACGCCGGGTTGTCGCGCAGCCGCTGCATGCGCCACGACAGCTCGCTCCACGTGGCGAAGAGCGATGCGCCGTTCGCCTCGAGCACCACATCGCCGCGCCAGCGCACCCGCAGCGCGCCGTCGCGCGTGATCGACGCGACCGCATGCACGCCACCATCGAGTCCGGCGCGCGCGAACGCCGCCCGGACCCGGTCGACATCGGCCGCACGCACCTGCACGACCGCGCCGAGCTCCTCGGCGAACAGCGCCGCCGCGACATCGCCGTCGGGGGCGACGGTGGCAAGCTCGACGTCGAGCCCGACGTGGGTCGCGAACATCATCTCGGCGAGCGTGACCGCGAGCCCGCCGTCGGAGCGATCGTGGTAGGCGAGCAGCACGCCGTCCGCGTGGAGCCGCTGCACGGTCTCGAAGAAGCCCCGCAGGCGGGCCGGGTCGTCGACGTCGGGCGCCTCGTCGCCAGTCGCCCCGTGCACCTGCGCGAGACACGAGCCGCCCAGCCGCAGCCGGCCCGCGGCGATGTCGATCAGCAGCAGGCGCGTGTCGCCCGCGTCCAGGCGCAGTTGCGGCGTGAGCGTCACGCCGGCATCGACGACCGGCGCGAACGCGGTCACGATCAGCGACAGCGGCGCGGTGACCTGGTGCTTCGTGCCGCCCGCGTCGGTCCATGCGGTGCGCATCGACAGGCTGTCCTTGCCCACCGGAATGCTGATGCCCAGCGCCGGGCACAGCTCGAGACCGACGGCGCGCACGGTGTCGAACAGCGCCGCGTCCTCGCCCGGCTGACCGGCCGCCGCCATCCAGTTGGCCGACAGCTTCACGCGCGCCAGATCGCCGACGCGCGCCGCGCAGAGATTGGTCAGCGCCTCGCCGACGGCCATGCGACCCGACGCCGGACCGTCGATCACCGCGAGCGGCGTGCGCTCGCCGATCGCCATCGCCTCGCCCGCCCGCGTGTCGAACCCGGCCAGCGTGACCGCGACATCGGCGACCGGCACCTGCCACGGTCCGACCAGCGAGTCGCGCGCCGACAGACCGCCCACGGTGCGGTCGCCGATCGTGATCAGGAAGCGCTTCGACGCGACGGCCGGGAAGCGCAGCACCCGCTGCAGCGCGTCCGCGAGATCGAGTCCCGCGGTCTCGAACGGCGCGAGCCGGGGCTGCGAGCGCTGCACCACGCGGCGCATCTTCGGCGGCTTGCCCAGCAGCACCTGCAGATCCATGTCGACCGGAGCGCGCGGCGACTGCGCGTCGTCGACCACGAGCCGCCGTGCTTCGGTCGCGACGCCGACGACCGCGAACGGACAGCGCTCGCGCTCGCACAGTGCGCGAAACGCGTCGAGCCGGTCGGCGGCGATCGCCAGCACGTAGCGCTCCTGCGCCTCGTTCGACCACAGCTGCATCGGGCTCAGTGCGGACTCGAGCGACGGGATCGCGCGCAGGTCGAAGCGCGCGCCGCGTCCGGCTCCGTCGACCAGTTCGGGCAGCGCGTTCGACAGCCCGCCCGCACCGACGTCGTGGATCGACAGGATCGGGTTCGCGTCGCCCTGCGCCCAGCAGCGGTCGATGACTTCCTGGCAGCGTCGCTGCATCTCGGCGTTGTCACGCTGCACCGAGTCGAAGTCGAGGGCCTCGGTGTTGGCACCGGTGTCCATGCTCGACGCCGCGCCGCCGCCCAGACCGATCAGCAAGGCCGGACCGCCGAGCTGCACGATCGCACTGCCGGGCGGGATGTCGGCCTTCAGCACCTGCGACGCCTCGATGCTGCCCAGGCCGCCGGCGACCATGATCGGCTTGTGATAGCCGCGGGCGCGGCCGTCGACCGCCTGCTCGTAGGTGCGGAACCAGCCGCACAGCGCGGGGCGGCCGAACTCGTTGTTGAACGCGGCGCCGCCGATCGGGCCGTCGCGCATGATGTCCAGCGCCGACGCGATGCGGCTCGGGCGGCCGGGGTCGAAGGCTTCCCACGGTTGCGCCCAGCCGGGGATGCGCAGGTGCGACGTGCTGAAGCCGACGAGGCCCGCCTTCGGTTTCGCACCGCGACCGGTCGCGCCCTCGTCGCGGATCTCGCCGCCGGCGCCCGTCGCCGCGCCCGGGTACGGCGAGATCGCCGTCGGGTGGTTGTGCGTCTCGACCTTCATCAGCACGTGCGCCGTCTCGTCGTGGCGCCGGTACACACCGTCGCCGTCGGGGCGCCAGCGCGTCGTGCGGTGGCCTTCCATCACGGCGGCGTTGTCCGCGTAGGCCACAAGCGTGTGCGCGGGCTGCACCGCGTGCGTGTGGCGGATCATCCCGAACAGCGAATGCGACTGCGGCACGCCGTCGATCACCCAGTCGGCGTTGAAGATCTTGTGGCGGCAGTGCTCCGAGTTGGCCTGCGCGAACATCATCAGCTCGACGTCGGTCGGGTCGCGCCCCTCGCGCACGAACGCGTCGTGCAGGTAGTCGATCTCGTCGGGCGACAGCGCCAGCCCCATCGCGGCGTCGGCGTCGACGAGCGCGGCGCGGCCCCGCGCGAGCACCGGCACGCTCGCGAGCGGCGCTGGTGGCACGTGCGCGAACAGCGCATCGGCGGCTTCCAGCGTGTCGACGACCGACTCGGTCATGCGGTCGTGCAACGCCGCGTGCAGCGCGCGCACGCTGCGCGGACCGAACGGCTTCGATGCATGCACCGTCCACACGACGGCGCGCTCGATACGCACGACCGCGCCGCGCAACCCGCACGTGAAGGCGATGTCGGTCGCCTTCGACGACCACGGCGACACGGTGCCGAAGCGCGGCACCGTCACGCAGCGCCGCTGCGCCCGGGCGCCCTTCACCGCCGCCGCGTGCGCGCGCTCCGCGACGGGATCGAGCGCGAACCCTTCGCTCTGCTCGAGCACGCGCTCCAGACGCTCGCGCTGCGCGGGGCTCAGCGGCGCGGCCACTTCGACCAGGTGCCACCAGCGCGCATCGATCGCGACCGCGGCGGGCACGCCGCCTTGCTGCAACGCCGCCAGTCGGCGGGCGGCGCGAAACGGAGACAGGGCACGCGGCCCGGCGAGGCGAACGATCGTCGAAGGCATGAGGCGGATCGAGAGGCAGCCGGCGGGCCGCGCGCGCGTCGAGGGGAGGACCGCGAGTCTAGTCGGCGCCCCTTCTCTGCCTGCCGGTTCGACGCAGGCGCGCGGGCGCGATCCGATCGCTGCGGTCGTGCTCCCGCGGCGGCCCGGCGTGCGTCAGCATCGGGGCATGCCCGCCTGCCTCGAGACCTCCGCGATCCGTGCCGTCGAAGCGGCCGCGTTCGCCACCGACCCCGCCCCACGGCTGATGGCGCGCGCCGGCGCCGCTGCCGCGGCGATCGCCGTCGAGATGCTGGGCGACCACCCGGCGCCGCACGTGCTCGTGCTCGCAGGTCCGGGCAACAACGGCGGTGACGCGTGGGTCGTCGCCCGGACGCTGCGCGAACGCTGGATCGACACGACCGTGGTCTTCACCGGCGACCCCGAGCGTCTGCCCGCCGATGCCCGTGCCGCGCTCGCGGCCTGGACCGCCGCCGGCGGCACGTGGTCCCCGGGCCTGTCGCCGCACGCCGCACGGCCGGCGCTGGTCGTCGACGGCCTGTTCGGCATCGGCCTGCGCCGACCGCTCGACGCCGCGCACGCGGCACTGGTCGCGCATGCGCACGCGAGCGGCGCGCCGGTCCTCGCGCTCGACGTACCGAGCGGTCTCGATGCCGACACCGGTCAGCCGGTCGGCGACGCGGTGATGCGCGCGACCCGCACCGCCACGTTCATCGCGCACAAGCCGGGACTGCTGATGGCGCACGGCCCCGACCACGCAGGGCAGGTGCAGGTGTGCGATCTCGGTCTCGGGCCGCTGATCGCCACCGTGCCGGCCGGACGGGTGCTCGACGCGGCGACGATCGCCGCGACGCTGGCCCCGCGCCCGCGCGCGAGCCACAAGGGCAGCCACGGCGACGTGCGGGTGGTCGGTGGCGGCGCGGGCATGGGCGGCGCCGCACTGCTGGCCGGTCGCGCGGCGCTGCTGGCCGGCGCCGGGCGCGTGTTCGTGCACCGGCTCGATCCCGCGGCGCCGCCGTTCGATCCGGTCACGCCGGAGCTCATGCTGCGCGATGCCACGCTGCCCGACGCGCCGCCGACGCGCACCGTGCTGGTGGTCGGATGCGGCTACGGCACGCATGCCGATGCGGTGGCGCGCCTGCCGGCGCTGCTGGCCACCCCGGTGCCGCTGGTGCTCGACGCCGATGCGCTGAACCTGATCGCCGCACGTCCGGACCAGGCCGACGCGGTCGCGGCGCGTGCGGCGCCGACCGTCGTCACGCCGCACCCGGCCGAGGCCGCGCGGCTGCTCGGTACCGACACCGCGCACGTGCAACGGGATCGGCTCGGCGCGGCCCGGACGCTCGCCGCGCGTCTGCGCGCCACCGTGCTGCTGAAGGGCGTCGGCACGGTGATCGCGACGACGGGCGGCGAGTGGGCGATCAATCCGACCGGCAACCCGGGGCTGGCGGCGGCCGGCATGGGCGACGTCCTCGCGGGCGCGATCGGCGCGCTGATGGCGCAGGGCGTGCCGGCGCCGCGCGCGGCCGAAGCCGGTGCGTGGTGGCACGGCGCGGCCGCGGACCGGTTGGTCGCCCGCGGCATCGGGCCCGTGGGACTGACGGCTAGCGAGGTCGCGCTCGAGCTTCGCGCCGCGATCAACACGCGCTGAGCCCCGTCGATCACGGGCCGCGCAGCGCTGCCGCGCACGCGGCGCTTCGGTTACCCTCACAAGCCTTTCGCGCACGGCGGTTCGCTCGTCATGCGCGCTGCCGCGCGACCTGCGCCGGTCGCCCCGCACACCCCCACTTCCCTCACAAGGCACGTCCGATGGCCCAGTACGTCTACACCATGAACCGCGTGGGCAAGACCGTCCCGCCCAAGCGCCAGATCCTCAAGGACATCTCGCTGTCGTTCTTCCCGGGCGCGAAGATCGGCGTGCTGGGCCTCAACGGCTCCGGCAAGTCGACGCTGCTGAAGATCATGGCCGGCCTCGACAAGGACATCGAGGGCGAAGCCACGCCGATGCCGGGCCTGAAGGTCGGCTATCTGCCGCAGGAACCCGAGCTCGATCCCGAGGCCACCGTGCGCGAAGCCGTCGAGAGCGGGCTGGGCGAAGTCTTCGAGGCGAAGAAGAAGCTCGAAGAGATCTACGCCGCCTACGCGCTGCCCGACGCGGACTTCGACCAGCTCGCGTCCGACCAGGCGAAGTACGAGGCGATCATCGCCACCACCGACGGCGACAACCTCGAAGCGCAGCTCGAAGTGGCCGCCGACGCACTGCGGCTGCCGCCGTGGGACGCCGTGATCAAGCACCTGTCGGGCGGCGAGAAGCGCCGCGTGGCGCTGTGCCGGCTGCTGCTGCAGAAGCCCGGCATGCTGCTGCTCGACGAACCGACCAACCACCTCGACGCCGAGAGCGTGGAGTGGCTCGAGCAGTTCCTGCAGCGCTTCAGCGGCACCGTCGTCGGCATCACCCACGACCGCTACTTTCTCGACAACGCGTGCCAGTGGATCCTCGAACTCGACCGCGGCCGCGGCATCCCCTGGGAAGGCAACTACAGCGAGTGGCTCGACCAGAAGCAGCAGCGGCTGAAGCAGGAGGAGTCGAGCGAGTCGGCGCGGCAGAAGGCGCTGAAGAAGGAGCTCGAGTGGGTGCGCCAGAACGCCAAGGGCCGCCAGTCGAAGAGCAAGGCGCGCATGCAGCGCTTCGAGGAACTGTCGAGCTACGAATACCAGAAGCGCAACGAGACCGCGGAGATCTTCATCCCGGTCGGCGAGCGTCTCGGCAACGAGGTCATCGAGTTCATCGACGTCAGCAAGGCCTACGGTGACCGGCTGCTGATCGACAACCTGAGCTTCAAGGTGCCGCCGGGTGCGATCGTCGGGATCATCGGCCCGAACGGCGCCGGCAAGTCGACGCTGTTCCGGATGATCAACGGCGCCGAGAAGCCCGACAGCGGCCAGATCAAGATCGGCCACACCGTCGAACTGGCGTACGTCGACCAGTCACGCGACGCGCTCGGCGGCGACAACAACGTGTGGCAGGAGATCTCGAACGGCCAGGACATCCTCGCCATCGGCAAGTTCGAGATCCAGTCGCGGGCCTAC
>JALORJ010000124.1 GCA_025459035.1 Burkholderiales bacterium | reverse complement strand
AGATCGTCGACGGGCATCTGACCGGTCGCCTGCTGGGCGACATCCTCGACGGCCCGGCGAAGGCGGGCCACCTGTCGCGCGTGCGCGCCACGCTGCCCGTCACGCGGCAGGGAACCATCGCGATCGGCGACGGCGCGAACGACCGCTTCATGCTCGAGGCCGCCACGGTGGGGGTCGCCTTCCGCGGCAAGCCGGTGCTGCGGGCGGCGGCGACCGCATGTCTCGATCACAGCGGCCTCGACGCCGTCGTCACGCTGTTCGGATGAAATGACAGTTCGAAGTGTAACTTATTGATTTCAGTAGGAATGTTTCCTGTCAGGAGGCAGGAAATCTGGTAACAAGCGCGCCTTCATGATGAGGGCATCCGCATGTTCCGCTGGCTGAAGTGGGGTCGCTCGAAGGCCCAGATGCAGGCGATGGAAGACTCGATCATCGCGATCGTGTCGATCGACGCGAAGAACGACATCACGTTCTTCAACGCGGCGGCCGAGCGCCTGTGGGGGTGGAGCCGCGCCGAGGTCGTCGGACGCAACGTGAAGATGCTCGTGCCGGCCGAGATCCGCCCGATGCACGACGGGATGATCGATCACCACCGGCGCACCGGCGAGAACCGGATCGTCGGCACCAGCCGCGAGGTGGAACTCGAGCGCAAGGACGGCAAGCGCATCTGGGTGTCGCTGTCGCTGTCGAAGGTGGGGGACGGCGGCGCCTCGGGCTACACCGCGTTCGTGCGCGAGGTGACCGTCGAGCGCAACGTTCGCGAGGCGATCAACCAGACCCTCGAGCAGGCGATCGACGCGGTGGTGTCGATCGACGAGAGCAACAACGTCACGTTCTTCAATGCCGCCGCCGAGCACCTGTGGGGCTACGCGCGCGACGAGGTGCTCGGGCAGAACGTGAAGATGCTCGTGCCGAAGTACATGCAGCCGATGCACGACGGCTACGTCAACGCCAATCGCCGCATCGGTGTCGACAAGATCGTCGGCACGACCCGCGAGGTGTCGATCGAGCGCAAGGACGGCCGCAAGCTGTGGGGCAGCCTGTCGCTGTCGAAGATCCGTCTGGACGGACGGCTCGTCTACACCGCGTTCGTCAAGGACGTGACCCGCGAGGTCGAGCAGCGCGAGCAGTTCCGCCTGCTTTCCCTGGTGGCCGACGAGACCGACAACTCGGTGATCATCACCAACCCGGACGGCCTGATCGAGTACGTCAACCCCGGCTTCACCCGCCTGAGCGGCTACAGCCGCGAGCAGGTGCTCGGGCGCAAGCCGGGTCACGTGCTGCAGGGCGAGCACACCGACCCCGCCACCGTGGCGCGTATCCGCGAGCGACTGAAGGCGCGCCAGCCGTTCTACGAGGAGATCCTCAACTACACGTCGACCGGACGGCCGTACTGGATCTCGCTGGCGGTCCACCCCGTCTTCGACGCGAGCGGCAAGCTCGACAAGTTCATCTCGATCCAGGCCAACGTCGACGAGACCAAGGCGCGCTCGCTCGAGTTCGGTCGCCAGATCGAGGCGATCGGCAGCTTCACCGCGATCGCGCAGTTCGACACCGACGGTCGGCTGGTCGACGCCAACGCACTGCTGCTGTCGCTGCTCGGCCGCGATCGCGAGTGGCTGGCACGCTGGGTCGCCGAGGCCAAGGACCACCTCGCGCCGATGATGTCGGCGGACCAGCGACGCCGCCTCGGCGAGGGGGAGACCGTGCAGACCGTGTCGGAACTGCCGCGGGCCGACGGGACCGCGCTGTCGCTGTCGGCCACGTTCACGCCGATCCTCGGCGTCGACAAGCGCATCTCGAAGTACTTCATGTACGCGAGCGACATGTCGGCGATCCGGCGCTCGGAGGCCTCGCGCAACGAGGCGATGGGCGAAGTCCTCGCGGTGAGCCAGCGCATCGGCAGCATCGTCGGCACCATCGACTCGATCGCGGCGCAGACCAACCTGCTGGCGCTCAATGCCGCGATCGAGGCCGCGCGTGCCGGCGAGGCGGGTCGCGGCTTCGCGGTGGTGGCCGACGAGGTACGCAACCTCGCGGAGCGCTCGGCGCAGGCGGCGCGCGAGATCGGCGGCCTGGTCACCGAGACGTCGGCGCGCATCGCGGCGCTGGAGCGCCCGCCCGCGGGTTGAGCCGCGCGCGGGCGGTGGCGTCGGGTCGCGCGGTGCGGCTCGACCGCCGCCGCCGCGCGCCGGGCTACAGGAACTCGAACAGGGTCAGGCCCTGCACGCGCAGGAACGACTTCTGAGCCGCTTCGAGCGCGACCTGGTTGAACGACAGTTCGCTGATCGCCTTCGCGTAGTCGAGATCCTGGTACTGCGACAGCGTCTTCTCGTACTGCACGCCGAGGTCGGCGGCGGCCGCCCGGTTGGCGTCGATCTCCTTCATGCGCGAGCCGATCGACGCACGCACCGTCAGGTTGGCGTCGAGCGCGTTGTCGAAGTTGTTGAGCGCCGTGTTGAGGCGGTTGAACAGCGCCGCGTTCGCCGTCGCGCTCGCCGGTCCGGAGGTCTCGAGCGTGGTGATCAGGTTCGACAGCGTCGTGAAGATGTCCTGGTTGACGCTCGGCGCGACGGTGAACGTGTCCCCCGTGGCCGGCTCGCCGGTCACCGACAGCTCGATGCCGGCGTCGAGGGTGGTGTTCGGCGGCGACAGCACGATGGTCGCGCCCGGCTGGTACGTGCGCAGGAAGGGACCGGCCGCCGGCGGCGCCCCGGTGGTGAGCGACACGTTGTTCACCGTGTCGACGACGTCGTAGGTCGTGACCGGCGGGTTGACCGAACCGTCGCGGAAGAACCGCACCTCGAACTGCTGCGACTGGCCGAGCGTGTCCCACGCGGCGGGGTTGCGCACCAGCCCGCGCGTCACGATGCCGGTGCCGGTGTTGCCGGCCGCGGCTGCCGTCTCGAACGTGCCGTTGCCGGTGCGCAGCCGCTGGAACGCGTCGGCGCCGGAGTCGCTGACGGCGATCTGCCGCGACGGCGCCACCTGGATCTCGCGCTGACCGTCGTCGCCGTTGTAGGCCACGACGCCCGGCGCGGTCTCGGTGAACGGGATCGTCGTGCCCTGGAAGCCTGCGAACAGGTAGAGGCCGTTGGCATCGGTCGAGTTGGCGATCGACAGCAGCTCGGTGTAGCGACCCCGCAACTCGCCGGCGAGGCTCTTGAGCTCCTTCTCGGTGAGCGCGCCGTTGCCGGCGTTGACCGTCAGTGTCTTCACGTCCTGCAGCAGCGCCGTGTAGCGCGTGAGCGCGGTCTCCTCGAGCGCGATCGAGGCCTCGGCGGCATCGGCGTTGCGCGCGTACTGCGCCGTGATGTCGCGCGACTGCGTGACTTCGAGCGCACGCGCGGCGCCGACGGGATCGTCGGACGGCGACACGATGCGGCGCCCGGTGGACAACTGCTCCTGCAGGCGCGCCAGCGACAGCTGGTTGCGCTGGATGTTGAAGATGCCCTGCTCGTAGATGGTCGAGGTCGAGATGCGCATGGCGGCGGGCCCGGGCTCAGCGGCCGGCGAAGATGTCGAGGACAGTGGCGAAGAGGCTGGCGGCGGTCGCGAGGACCTTCGCGGACGCCTGGTACGCCTGCTGGTAGCGCACGAGGTTCGCCGCCTCCTCGTCGAGGTTGACGCCGGAGAAGCTCTGCTCGGCTTCGCGCGTCTGGCGCGCGAGCGCGTCCTGGGCCTCGCCCTGGATCTGCGCCTCGCGGGTGCTGTTGCCGACCGCGCTCACGATCTGGCTGTACGCGCCCTGGTAGCTCGCGTTGCCCCCGACCGTCGACGCCGTCTGGAGCTTCGCGAGCAGCAGTGCGTTGCGCCCGTCGGCGACCCCGGCCGTGTTGTTCGCGATCACGAAGCGGTCGCCGTCGTCGGGTGTCCCGGAGATCGTGAACTCGAGCCCGTTGAACGCGATCGGCTGGCCGGAGGTGTACGGGAACGGCCCGGCGGCGGGCGCGGCTCCGGCGGCCACGAACTGGTTGGCCGCGCGGTCGTAGGTCAGCGTGACGTTGCCGGGCAGCGGCAGGTTCGCGACGCTGCCGACGACCCCGGCGCTGATCCTCGCGTTGCCGGTGTTGGTCAGCGGCGCGGTGGCGCGCACCGGTGCGGCCGCCGCGATCAGTGCCGGGTCCGTGAGCCCGACCCGCAGGTCGCGGGCCGCGAACCGCACCGACTGCACGAGGAAGCTGTCGCCCGCCGCCGGGGTCCCCGACGCGAGCGTGAAGTCGACGCCGTCGACGGTCTGCGGCAGCGTCGCGAAGGTCTGCGACGTGTTGTCGGCGAGGTTCTCGATGACGAAGCCGCTCGCGATGGCGGTCACGCGGTAGTCGGTCGGGCGCAGCGCCGCCACATCCGAGATGGTCGCCGTTAGCACACCGCTGCCGGCGTTGGTCGTGCGCGTCTGCACCTGCGGCACGGGCGCAACGAAGAAATCCTGGCCGAGCGCCCCGTTCAGGTCCTGACCCAGCCGGCTCTGCGCGTTGAAGCTGTCCGCGAGCGACAGCGCGAGGCGACCGAGGCTGGTCTGCGCCTGCGAGAGCGTGCCGTTGCGAAACGCGAGCAGACCCCCGAGCCGCCCGCCCTCGAACGTCTGCGGCGGCAGCAGCACGTCGCCCACGGGCGTGCGGTAGACGAGGTCGAGCGCGGTCGGGTCGTCGGCCGACTGGACCGCCGCGAGTTCGAGGCGATTGGCGCCGATGACCAGGTTCTGGCCGGTGCCGATGAACACGTTGTAGCTGCCGTCGCGCTCGGTCACCACCTGCACGCGCACGATCTTGTTCAGGTCGGCGACGAGCTTGTCGCGCTGGTCGAGCAGATCGTTCGCGGGCCGTGCGTCCGTGCTCTGCGACGTGACGATCTGCCGGTTCAGGTTGGCGATCTGGCGCGCGATGTCGTTGATGCTGCCGACCGCGTCGCGGATCTCGACGGCGGTGCCGTTGCCGAGCTCGGTCATGCGCTGGTCGAGCGACTGGAAGCGCGCGGTGAGCGTCTGCGCGGCGCTCAGCATCGACTGGCGCGACGGAATCGACGACGGATTGCTCGCGACGTCCTGCACGCCCGCGAAGAAGTCCTGCAGCGCCGGCGACAGGCCGCTCTCGGGGTCGGCCAGCAGGCTGTCGATCTGCGTGGCCTGCGCCACGAACGCGTCGAGATAGTTCTGCTGGGTCTCGGCCGCGAGCACCTGCTGGTTCAGGAACTCGCTGTAGGCACGCCGCACGCTCGAGATGTCGACGCCCTGCCCGAAGAACCCGGCGCCGGTGAACCGCGGCAGGCGGTTGTCCTGGATCGCGGTCTGGCGGCGATAGCCCTCGGTGCCGACGTTGGCGATGTTGTGGCTGGTCGTCGACAGCCCCGCCTGTGCGGCGTTGAGTCCGGACAACCCGATGCTGAAGATGCTGCCGCCTGACATGTCACGAGGTCTCTGTGGTCGGTGCCGGGAGCGTGCGAAGCGCTCCGCGCGTCATGTGCGGTTAACGGTCGGAGCGAGCGGTTTCTTGACCCCGATGCCCTGCGCGTATTCGATCTGGCGGACGATCGCGTCGGCCAGCCCCATGCCGTGCGGCGACTTCGTCGCGATCGACTGCACGGTCTGCTCGTCGAGCATCCCGGTGAAGGTGCGGGTCGACTCCGAGTCGAAGATCGGGTCGCCGAAGCTCGCGGTGCGCATCGACTTCATCAGCTGCGCGAGCAGCAGCGACTCGAACTCCTTCGCGACCTTGCGGATCGACTCGGGGCTGTCGGTGCGCGCACCTTTCTCGAGCGCCCCGAGGCGCTGCGGATCGATCGCGAGCGTCGCCTGCGCGTCGCCCGGCCCGATGCGAAGCACGATCAGATGACCTCGAGCTCGGCGCGCAGGGCGCCGGCGCTCTTCATCGCCTGCAGGATCGCGAGCAGGTCGATCGGCGTCGCGCCGACGGCGTTCAGCGCCCGCACCACGTCGGCGAGGGAGGTGGTGTTGGGCAGCGCGACGAGCCCGGCCTTGTCGGACTTGACCTCGACGGTGTTGCGCTCGGCCGTCGCGGTGGTCCCGCTCGAGAACGCCCCGGGCTGGCTGATCAGCGGATCGGACTGGATCGTCACCGACAGGTTGCCGTGCGCGACCGCGCAGTTGCCGAGCAGCACCCGCGTGTTCATCACGACCGAGCCGGTGCGGCTGTTGACG
Organism: Burkholderiales bacterium; assembly: GCA_025459035.1. Lineage (GTDB taxonomy): Bacteria > Pseudomonadota > Gammaproteobacteria > Burkholderiales. Next base: position 1,186 of record JALORJ010000124.1, on the reverse strand, counting down.
ATCACCTTCGGCGACGCCTCGGCCGTGTAGACCAGCAGGTTCTCGACCCGCGCGATGAACGCCACGCGCTGCGTCGCCTCGACCGGCGCACGCACGAGGATCTGGCGCGCATCGGTCGCGACCGCCACGCCGGGGCCGGCGGCCGTGTTGATCGCGTCGACCACGCGCGACACCGTGGTGAAGTCGCTGTCGACGGTCTGGAACGTGACGAACTCGCCCTGCCCCAGCGCCGCCTGCACCGGGCGCTCGACAGTCGCTCCGCCCGGGATGCGACCGGCGTTCAGATGGTTGACCGCGACACTGGTGCCGCCGGCCGCGGCGCCGGCCCCCGCGACCAGCACGTTGCCCTGCGCCACGGCATACACCTGACCGTCGACGCCGCGCAGCGGCGCCAGCAGCAGCGTGCCGCCGCGCAGGCTGCGCGAGTTGCCCATCGACGACACGGTGACGTCGATGGTCTGCCCGGGCTTCGCGTACGCCGGCATCTGCGCCGTGAGCATCACCGCCGCGACGTTGCGCAACTGCAGGTTGAGCCCGGGCGGCAGCGTCACGCCGAGCTGGTTCAGCATGCTGATCAGCGCCTGGTTCGTGAACGGCGTCTGGATGGTCTGGTCACCCGTGCCGTCCAAACCGACCACCACGCCGTAGCCGACGAGCTGGTTCGCGCGCACACCGGCGAGCGTCGCGATGTCCTTGATGCGCTGCTGCGCATGCGCGGCCGGCGCGGCGGCCAGGGCGGCCACGGCGAGCAGTGCGACGGCGCGGCAGGCGCGCAGCAGTCGGGAAGCGGCAGGCATGTCGTCTCGGGTCCGGGAGGTGGGAATCAGAACGGCGACACGTTCAGGAAGAAGCGCTGCAGCCAGCCCATCGTGTTCGCCTCGTCGATGTAGCCGCGGCCGCGGTACTCCATGCGCGCGTCGGCGACCCGTGTCGAGGACACCGTGTTCAGCGCGTTGATGTTCACGGGGTTGATCACGCCGGAGAAGCGGATGAACTCGGTGCCCTGGTTGATCGACACCTGCTTCTCGCCGCTCACCAGCAGGTTGCCGTTGGGGAACACCTCGATCACGGTGACGGCGACGGCACCGGTGAACACGTTGTTCGCGCGGCTCGTGCCCGAGCCCTCGAAGGTCGTCTCGCCGGTGGCGCCGAGCGACGCACCTTCGAAGTTGGCGCCCGGCAGCCG
>JALORJ010000123.1 GCA_025459035.1 Burkholderiales bacterium | reverse complement strand
GTGCGCGGCCATCAGCAGCGGGTACTGCCCCGGTGGATCGAGGTCGAGGACCCGACCCAGCCAGGCTTCGAGGCGGGCGTAGTCGAGCGACGTGAACGGCAGGCTCACGCCGGGCTGGTTGTCGAAGGCCTGCAGATACAGCACCAGCGCGGTGGCGAGGGGCACGCGTTCGCCGCCGCCGATCACCCGCAGCGCGTCCAGCGCGGGCGGTGGCGGCAGATCGACGGCGCGCGCGGCCGGCGCGGGCGCCGTCGCACGCAGCGCGATCTGGACGCCGATCGCCGCGACCAGCAGCAGCCGCAGCGCGCGCGGCAGTTCGCTCAGGCGGCGCTCGTCGTCGCGACGCCAGCGCCAGCGCCGTCGCCGCGGTGTCGGGTCGACCGGCATCAGAAGTTGCGGCGATACAGATCGAACGCCGCCGCGGCGAACAGCACGGCGCCGGTGGCGACGGTGGCCACGACGACGCCGGGGAGCGCGGCCCACGCGGCGGTCGCGTTCGCGAGCGTGTCGGCCGACGCGAAGCGGTCGAGCGGCGGGAGCAGCAGCGCGATGCCGGACAGGACACGCTCCATCGCGTCATGCGACGGCGACGGACCGACGAGCGGTGACGCGCGCGCGATCAGCAGCACCGCCGGCATCGCGCGCGCGAGCAGATAGAACGCGACGACGAACAGCGCGGCCGGCAGCAGCTGGCGCAGCGTGACGACCGCGAAGAGCGTCGCGAGCGCGACCAGCGTCGCCTCGCACGCGAGGCCGATGATCCACACGAGCGTCGCGACGTGGGGTGCCGTCGCGAGCACGGGCACGGCGGTCACCAGTGCCGCTGCAACCGCGACGGCCGTCTGGCCCGCCGCCTTGCCGGCAAGGAACTCGGCGCGTGTCATGTCGAGCGACAGCAGCAGCTCCGTGCCCTTGTCCTGCAGCTCGCGCAGGAAACTCGACGCGCCGTGCAACGCCACGACTGCGACCAGCGCGAGTCGCAACGTCGCGGCCAGCACGGCGGTCTGCGCGCGGGTGGCTTCGGTGATCGCCAGCGTCTGCACGAACACGCTCGCGAGCCACAGGCCGGCCGCCAGTGCCGCGACGACGACGAACAGACGTGTGCGCCAGGCCTCCAGCCACACGAAGCGCGCGATCGCGGCGATGCGTTGCGAAGCGTCGGCGCGGCGAGGCGTCATCGGCGGCACGGGCTGTCTCGGAAAGGCGCATCGATGCTACACAGCGCCTCGTGGATCCCGATCTCGCCGACGCCGCGCCTGCGCGCGTCTCCGCCGTCCCCGTCATGCCCCCGACGCATGCCGGGGCGGCCGCACGGTGGCTGCGCCGTCCGGACGTGCGGCTGGCGGCGATGCTCGCCGCGCTGCACGTCGCGCTGACCGTCGACGTCGACGGCGCCGCGTCACGTGCCTTCCTGCTCGCCCACTTCGGCCTGTTCCTGCTGTGGCAGCCGGTGTGGCGCGGAGAGCGCCGGCTCGACCCGGTGCAGGCGGCCGCGCTCGTCGGCGCCGCCGCGTTGCTCGCGTGGTGGAACGACTGGGGTCTGCTCGCGCTGTGGCTCGGGCTGCTGATCTCGCTGATCGGCGGCAACGTGCCGGGCGGTCACTGGCGCGATCGGGTCGGCACGCTCGCGGGCACCGGCTATCTGCTGTCGATGCTGCTGCTGTGGGTGGTGCCGAACCGCTTCGAGGCCGCGATCGGCGCCCCGGCCGAGGTCGCCGTGCGCTTCCTGCTGCCGGCGTTCATCGCGGTGGTCTGCGTGTCCGCAGCGCGTGCGCCCGAGGCCCGACCCCGGCTCGCGGTGGACCTCGTCTACAGCCTGCTGATCTTCCTGCTCGTCGCCGGTCTCGTGCTCGGCACGTTCTTCGTGCAGCAGGTGTCGCACGGCAGCTACCCGCTCGCGCTCGCGCAGACCGTGCTCGTGCTCGGCGCGCTGCTCGCGCTGCTGTCGTGGCTGTGGGACCCGCGCGGGGGGTTTGCCGGCATCGGCCAGCTGCTGTCGCGTTACTTCCTGAGCCTCGGGCTGCCGTTCGAGCGCTGGATGATGGGGCTCGCGTCGGCCGCGCAGGTCGAGACCGATCCGGAGCGCTTCGTCGCGGCGGCGGTCGATCGCATGCTCGCGCTGCCGTGGGTCGCGGGGGTCGAGTGGACGGCCGGCGCCGGCCACGGATTCGCGGGCGTGCGCACCGTGCACGCGACGCCGCTGGCCGAGGGCGCCCTCGCGCTGGTCGTGCACACCCGCACGCCGCCGCCGCCGGCGCTGCTGCTGCACCTGAAGCTGCTGTGCCGCCTGGCCGCCGACTACCACGACGCCAAGCTGCGCGCGCAGGCGCAGCAGCGCAGCGCGTACCTCGAGGCGATCCACGAGACCGGGTCGCGCCTGACGCACGACGTGAAGAACCTGCTGCAGTCGCTGCGCTCGCTGATCGCGGTCGCGGCGCCGGAGGCCGGCACCGATCCGCAGGCGCTGCGCGCGCTGATGCAGCGCCAGTTGCCGGAGATCGCACGGCGCCTGCAGGTGACCCTCGACAAGCTCGATGCGCAGCGCCCGGACCGGGTCGCGCAGGTGCCGGTGGCGCAGTGGTGGCGCGGGGTCTCGCAGCGCCGTGCCCACGAGCCGGTCGCGTTCGACGCCGCGCCCGTCCCGACCGGGGCGACCGTGCCGGCGGACCTGTTCGACAGCGTCGTCGACAACCTGCTGGCCAACGCGCTCGAGAAGCGGCGTCGCGGCGAGTGCTCGCGCATCGTCGTGTCGTTGCAGCCGTGCGACGGCGGCGTGCAGCTCGGCGTGGCCGACGACGGCATCGCGGTGCCCGAGGCGCTCGCGCGGCATTTCTTCGTCGCGCCCGTGACCTCGGCCAGCGGCCTGGGGATCGGGCTCTACCAGGTGGGGCGACTCGCGGCCAGGCTCGGCTGGGCGCTGCGGCTCGCGGTCAATCGCGACGGCGACGTGCGCTTCGTGCTTGCCCCCGCATCGGCGCCGCACGCCCACGCCGGCTGATCAGGGCAGACGACCGGCGGTCACCATGCGGGCGAACAGCGCCGGGGGCGCGATCCACACGACCTGATCGTCGAAGCGCGCGCCGACGGCGTCCGAGAACGCGCGCGAGATCCACGTCTCGTCGCCGTCGAGATTCTCGAGCTCGTCCGGGCTCGGGCTGTCCGGCTGGCCGACGACATCGCCGCGCAGGCCGTTGGCGCCGAGCGACCACACCACCGCGACGGCGCCGCGGTTGGCCAGCGGCACGGCGGCGTTGCAGCCGGTCGGCCCCGCCGCACCGGTGCCGCACACGGCGAGCAGCACGTTGCCCGGTGGGTTCGACGCGGCGGCGATCGACGGCATCGTCGCCTGGCGCATGCCGTCGGTCCGCGTGAACGGTTCGTTGATCGCGTTGATCCCGCCGACCGGGTCCGAGACCGCGTAGCGCAGCCGGTTGAACGCGTTGGGGTCGGTGGCCACGGTGGCGGACGGGTCGCCCCACGCATCGGGGACATAGCCGCGTGCGTCGAGACCCGACAGCCCCAGCGTGACACCTGGCACGAAGCCGACCCAGTCGGAGCACTGACCGTTCGCGGCCGATCCGCCGACCGCGAAGCTCTCCGCCCCGTTCGACGTCGCGCTGGCCGGGCACGGCAGGCGCCCGTTGGCCATCGCGAAGGCCAGCAGCGCCTCGCGGACCTCGACGATCTGCCGCGCGGTGTCGCTCGTGCGGCGCTGCTCGAGCTGTTTCGCCAGCGGCACCAGCGTCGCGACGAGCAGGATCGCCACCACGGTGAGGCCGATCGCCAGCTCGATCAACGAGAAGCCGCGCGCGCGGTGACGACGCGCGCTCAGCATGCCGCCGCCACGAGCACGCCGACCGGGCCCGGCGGGCGCAGGCACCAGACCTGATCGTTGAACGTGGCGCTCGCCGCGCCCGACTGGTAGTTGCCGTTGCCGCCCGTGTTCGGGTGATTGGTCGCGTTGCGACCCTCGAGCCAGTTGGCGACGTTGCCGCGATCGACGTCGGTGTCGCGGACCTGCCCGCCGACCGGGCGGCCCGCGAAGATCACGACACCGCCGACGTCTGCGACGCCGCCGTTGACCGACAGGCACGCCGGCGTGCAGTTGCCGCCGCCGGGGCGGTCGGCCGCATAGCCGGCGGCCACGGCATAGAACAGATGGTCCTTCCAGTTCGCGAACAGCGCGGCCTGGGTCGGCGTCCAGGCGGCATTGCCGACCGTCGGGCAGCGCCCGGGCGCTCCGAACGGGCCGGCCGTGGGCAGCAGTTCGATCGGCCCGAAGCGCCCGGTGTCGGCGTTCGACTGCTGCACGGTGGCCGGCGGCCGGCCCGACAGCACATCGGGTTCGTCGGGATGCGCGGCGCCGGGTGCATAGCCGGTGCCGGCCACGACCAGCGTCGTGTACGGCAGACGCCGGTCGATCGACACCGGCGGGCTGGCGGGCGTCGCGGCCCAGTTCGCGAGGCACTGCGCGGTGCGCCGGGCGAGGTCCTGAAGCTGGCGCGTGACGCCGGCCTCGCGTTCGAGCGCGTCGTACAGGTCGCGCACGGTGATCACGGCGACGCGATCGTTGAAGCCGGTGGTGGCGGCGCCCTGCACGAAGCGCGTGATCGCGTTCGCCGTCGCCGACACCACGGCGTTGTTCGTCGCCGTGCCGGCGACATCGCGGGTGTCGAGATAGTTGGCGGCCACGAAGTTGCCGCCGCACTCGGTCGCTCCCGCCACTGCAGCGCGGTTCTGGTTGCCCAGCGGCGCGCCGGGCGCGAACACGACCGCGACTGCGCGATCGACGCCCTGCACCGGCAGGCCGCTGCCGTCCGGGTTCGCGACCTCGAGCAGACCCGGCGTGTCCCAGTTGACGACCGGTCGCTTCGGCGTGTTCTTGAAGCTGCCGGACACGGCGTACCAGAGACACTCGCCGTCGCCGTCCCGCAGCGGCGCGATGTCGAGCGTGTACCAGGGCAGGCGCCCCAGCGCGCTCACGTTGGTCGCGCCGCACGTGCCGCTGGCCGCGCCTTCGCGCAGGCTGCCGGGTGCGCCCTGGTCGGGGCAGGGCAGCAGGCCGAAGACGGTGTCCAGACCCGTGATGGTGTCCAGACGCGGCGGATGCCGTGCCATGTACGACGCGGCGTAGGCGATCAGCGCGCGTCGCGCGTCGTTCAGGGCCGTGCGCGTGCGCGCCTCGCGCTCCGCCACGGTCGCGCGCGTGACCGCGAACGTCGTCCACGCCACGACGCCGAACACTGCCGCGACGATCAGCAACGCGAGCAGCGCGACGCCGCGACTGTCACGACGCGTCGCGCGGCGGCGGCGGGGGATCGCTCGCATCGTCGAGCCGGCGCTGCTCGGCGCGCCGGGCACGGCGGCGGGGGGCCGGGCCGTCCGGCGCCGCGGCGTCGCGGGGCGTGGCGTCGACCGGCGCAGCCGCCGGCGATGCCGGGTCGACCGCGGGTCTCGCGGCGGGACCGGACGCGCGACGGCGGTGAGCGTCCTCGACGCGCCCGGTCGCGCCGTCGAGGGTCTGCCCCACCTTGATCCGGATCGACTTGCCGCCCGACGGCAGCGCGACCTCGACGCCGTCGGCCTCGACGGTGCGGGCGCGTACGTCCCGCGTCGACAGCGAACCGGTCAGCGGCGTCGCGTTGACCCACACCGTGTTGCGGCCGTCGCTGCGTGTGACCACGCCGTTGAGCGTCACGTCCGGCGGCGTGCGGGGAACCTCGACGACCGGGCGTGGTGGCGCCGTCGGCTGGGCGGTCGGAGGGGGCTTCGGGCGCGAGGCGTTGAGCACCGCGAGGCGGCGGTTCACGTCGAGCTGTGCCCGCTGCTCGCGCGTGAAGAAGAGGCGGCCGATGCCTGTGGCCGGCTTCGCGGCGGAAGCGGCGTCGCCGGGCGCGGCGTTCGCGGCCGCCGCAGGCGCCGCGGGCGTCTGCGCGACGGCCAGGGGCGGCAGCCCCGCGACGAGCAGCGTGACGCCCAGCCACGCGGCCAACCGGTGAGACGCGTGTGCGTGCCGGGCGCGTGCGCGAGCGCGCATCACGGTTCCTTCTGCTCCGCTTCGGCGTCGCTCACGGTGATCCACGCGAGCTCGCACTCGGCCGACAGGTTCGGCTGTTCGACCGACGGCTGCGCGCTCGAGCCGGCCCGCTTCAGCGTGCACGCGTCGACGACGAAGATGCCGTTGCGCTGGGCCGCGAGGGTCCGCAGGAAGTTGCCCAGATCGGCTTCGTGCAGCAGCGGCAGCGTGAGCTTCATCAGCGACTGCTTCATCGGCAGACCCGCGCCACCGACGTCGGCGGCATTCGGATACGTCTCCTGCTGGGAGACCTGGTACTCGACCCCGAACAGGCCGACATCGCGGTTGGCCGTCCGCAGCCCGTCGACCCAGTTCACACGCTGCTCGGCACCGACGAAGCCGCTGTCCTGCAGTTCCGCGTACGCGCCCCGGTTGCGCACGATCAGTTCCTTCTCGGCACCGGCGTTCGAGTGCTGCCGACGCGCATCGGACAGGGCCTGTTCGTCCGCACGCAGCCGCGCCTTCGCCTGGTCGACCAGCCCTTCGCTGTAGCGCACTGCGAACACCGCGGCGACCAGCACCGCCACCAGCACGGCCACCGGCACGAGCAGCGGCGGAAGGGCGCGCCGCGACGCCGGCGCCGCCGCGGTCGCCTCGCTCATCCCTGGCCTCCGGGGAACCCGTCCTTCAGCGTCACCGCCAGCTCGAACTGTGCCGTGAGCGTCTGCTCGGTACGCGTTGAGGTGCTGCCCGCGAGCGACTGGCGCGAGCTCGCGTCGAGCGGCAGTCGCACGATCTTCACGTCCGCCACCGCCGGCTTGCGCCGCAGTTCGTCGGCGAAATCGCGGATCGTCGTGATCGCGCTGCGGTAGTCGCCGGCGAACGGCTCGATCGTGCCGGTGATCTGCATCACCTGCCGCGCAGGCAGGCCGCCCGGCGTCGTCGTCGCGCTGTTGCCGAACGCGGAGACCGCGTCGGCGAACCGGCCATGGCGCCACGCCAGCGTCTCGAGGCTGACCGACGGGTGCGTGTCGAGCACCTCGCTCACGATGCCCATCGCGTCGTCCGGCAGCCGGCCCGACGCGCGCAGGTTGGCGGCGACGTCGACGGTCTGCTTGAGCACGGCGGAGCCGACGGGCGAGGCAGGGAATTCGCGCTGCACTTCGGTGTAGAGCTGACGGTAGCGCAGCGCCTGCGTCGCGGCGTCCTGCGCGTCGGCCGACGCGTCCTGCGCACGCCACAGGTCGACCGCCACGATCAGCCCCGCGAGCGCGGCCACCCCGGCTGCGGCGAGCAGCACCCCCTGCCGCGCCCGGTACTGCGAATACGC
>JALORJ010000122.1 GCA_025459035.1 Burkholderiales bacterium | reverse complement strand
CCCTGCGGCGACGGACAACGGACGCACCTGCGAGCCCGAGTAACGCAGTCATCCAGCTGGCGGGCTCCGGGACAGGCTGCGGCGGGTCGTCGATCACTACCCCGTTGTCGCCAAGGGAAAAGGCCGCCCCTGCCGACATCTCGATCGTGAGCAAGCCTCGGAACGGCAAGTCGTCCGGATTGCTCAAGTCCAGAACCAGTGTTCTGGAATCACTGACCTTGCGTGGTCCGTGCCCGCGAGGCGGCGTGAATCGAATACGCATCTCCACATCCATCAAGTCCTGCGATCGCCGGCCGAACACGCGCGGGTCCGTCATGTCGGCTTCGCGCGTGCGCAGGTGGACGTACCCGGATGCGTTGTCGAAAAGGTGTCCGTCCGAACTGAACGAGATCTCGGCGTCGGCGGAGATCACCAAGCGTGTCTGTGGCGACAGCGTGTACCACCCGCCGTCGGCCAGTGCGCCGGTCACCGTCATGAAGTGACGCCCTGCGACGTTGTTGCGGCCGAAGATACTGGCGCCTCTGGCATCGATCGAAGTGGTCACGAAGTTCGCACCGTCGGTGACTGTCCTCGTGAACGAATCCCGAGACGTCCCGCCGATCAGGTTTACCTGGGCTACGGCGGGCGTCGACAAGTCGTCTGCCTGTCCGAGAACGGAACTGAAGTTGCCGGTGCTGCGCTGACTGGTCCAATCGATCGACGGTGCGACTCCGTCGTCGGGTGCGAGGTCGAACAACTGCACGCGAAGCGGCGAAAGGCGTGCCGCGCTGGTGATCGTGGCCCATGCGGATGACGCAGCAAGCGAGGCTGACATCAGCGCAACGGCAATAGATCGGCGAAGGAACGGAGATCGATTCATGCGGTAGTGGCGAGAAGTGTCTGGCGGGGCATGACCACGCAAGAAGTCAACTGTTCCCCTCACCCCGCCCGCGCCACCCGCCGCGCCCGCACCGCCTCCGCCAACGCCTCCAGCACCGCGACGCTCGCGTCCCAGTCGATGCAGGCATCCGTGATGCTCTGGCCGTAAACCAGCGCGCGGCCCGGGACGAGGTCCTGGCGGCCGGCGACCAGATGGCTCTCGATCATCATGCCGATGATGCGGTCGTCGCCGCCGGCCACCTGCGCCGCGATGGCGTCGGCGACGCCGATCTGGTTCTGCGGGTCCTTGCGGCTGTTGGCGTGGCTCGCGTCGACCATCAGGCGCTGCGCGAGGCCGGCCTTGGCGAGGTCCGCGCTGGCGGCGGCGATGCTGGCCGCGTCGAAGTTCGGTCCGGCGTTGCCGCCGCGCAGGATCACGTGGCAGTCCTCGTTGCCGGCGGTCGAGACGATCGCCGAGACGCCGCCCTTGGTCACCGACAGGAAGTGGTGCGGCTGCTGCGCCGCCTTGATCGCATCGACGGCGATCTTCACGTTGCCGTCGGTGCCGTTCTTGAAGCCGACCGGGCACGACAGCCCCGACGCGAGTTCGCGATGCACCTGGCTCTCCGTTGTGCGCGCGCCGATCGCGCCCCAGCTGACGAGATCGGCGATGTACTGCGGCGTGATCATGTCGAGAAACTCGCAGCCCGCCGGCAGGCCGAGCGCGTTGACGTCGAGCAGCACCTCGCGCGCCAGGCGCAGGCCGCGGTTGATGTCGAAGCTGCCGTCGAGGTCGGGGTCGTTGATCAGGCCCTTCCAGCCGACGGTCGTGCGCGGCTTCTCGAAGTACACGCGCATGACGATCTCGAGGTCGGCGGCGTGCCGTGCGCGCTCCGCCATCAGCCGGCCGGCGTACTCGAGCGCCGCCTTCGGATCGTGGATCGAGCACGGCCCGATGACGACGACCAGGCGGTCGTCCATGCCGTGCAGCACGCGGTGGATCGCGGTGCGCGCGGCGCCGACGCGGTCGGCCACCGCGGGGGTGCACGGGAATTCGCGCAGCAGGTGCGCGGGCGGCGCGAGTTCCTTGATCTCGCGGATGCGCAGGTCGTCGGTGGTGGCGATGGTCATGTCGTGGCGGTGCGCGAGGGTCGAGTGAACTCGCGAGGATAGCGGCCGGCCGCGCGCGCCGAGCAGACCGGTCAGCTCGCGTCGCCGCGGCGCAGCTGCTCGATCAGTCGCGTGTACGCGCGGTCGGTCAGCAGCGCGGGCACCAGCGGGCGCACGCGCCGGCCGCGCCACGCGGCGGCCAGTTCCGCGGCGCTGAACGTCGCGACCGGCTCGCCGAGCCGGTCGGTGAACAGGAAGGCACTGCGATACGGCGTCAGGTACGCCAGCCGCGCTTCGACCGCCTCGGGTGCGGCGTCGGTGCGATCGTCGGGGCGGGCGGCCGGCGCGGCGTCGGTGTCGTGTTCGAGCTCGAACCAGTCGCCGGCACGCAGCCCGACGACGGTCGTCACGGCCGCATCGAGCGTCACGTGGCCACGACCTTCCAGCCCCGGCACCGCCGCGGCTTCGAGCGTGCCCAGCGTCACGTCGCCTTCGCCCAGCACGTTCGCGAGGGTCACCGCCGGAAAGCGTGCCGGCGCTTCGAGCAGCGCCAGCTCGTGATGCATGCGCTGCTCGTCGGGCCACACCAGCGGCGCCGGCGCGAGCTCCGGCGGCATCCAGCCCGGGGCGTCGGTGCCGGGGACCACCCCGGTCGTCGCCGCGGCGGCCTGCATCGCGGTGCGCAACTCGGCACTGCGGTCACCGCCGGGTACCGTGCTCATCGACGACGGCGGGCGCCCCGGCAAGGTCTTCTCGGTGTCGCCCAGGCCGGACAGGCCCATCACCGCCGCGTGCGCGCGCACGAGCACGGCCTCGAAGCGGTCGCGCACGTCCGGCGCGGTGCGGATCACGTCCATGCCGCGCCCCAGCCGCTTGCCCAGCGTCGGCACCAGCGTCACGAGCCGCTTGCGGTCTTCGTGCGTGTGCTTCTCGCCCAGGCTCCAGACCAGCGCCTCCATCGTCTCGACCAGCCCGGTCCACGCCTCGCTCTCCGGGCCCTTGGTCAGGTGCGACACGACCAGCAGCTTCATCCACTCGGTCCCGAGGAAGCGCAGCACCGCGCGCGGCACGCGCTGCAGGGCGACGACGCGCTGCACGGCGTCCTGCGCCGCCAGCCGGGCGACGAGCAGCCGCTCGCGGTCGTGTAGCCGCAGCGCCTGGATGCGCGCGGCCGGCCCGGCGGTGCGGTCGGCGTCGCCGAGGATGACCTGCACGTCCTCCGCGGCGCGCGAAAAATCGGTCAGGTCCTGATCGAACTCGTCGCACAGCGTGTCGATCACGCGCGCCACGCGCAGGTGCAGCGTCGTGCCGGGGCCGTAGCTGCGCCCGAGCCCCTGCGCGAGCGTGCCCAGCGTGTCCAGCAGCCGGCGGACCGGATGGGTCGACTGCGTGAACATCGCCGGGTCGAGCAGCGCGACCTTGGCCAGCGGCACCTGCAGCTTCGCGATCTGGCGCGCCATCGCCAGCGGCAGCCGCGGATCGGTCACCACGGCGTCGAAGAACGCGGTGAGCGTGCGCAACGTCACCCGATCGGCCGGGCTCAGCTGCTGCGCGAAGCGGCTTTCGTCGAGCGCGCGCAGCACGGCCGCCGACGGATGGTCCTGCGCCTGCTGCATCGCGACCTCGACCGCCGCGGCCACTTCCGGAGCCGCGTCCGACAGGTCGGCGCGCTGGAAGCGCGTCATCGCGTCGAGGGTGGCCGGCGCGACAAAGGCGGCGGGGGTCGGCAGCGCCGTCGCGGTCGCCGCGCCCGGGGTGCCGAACGCCGGCATCGGCGCGAAGCCGCCGGGCGGCACCACGAAGGCGCCGGCCGGCATCGGCGCGGCCCCGTGCGATCCCCAGCCCGGGGCGCTGCCCGGCACGAACCCGGCCGGTCCCGCACCTTCGCCGCTGCTGGTGAAGCCGCCGCCGGTGCCGAACATCAGCTGCTGCAGCTGGGCGAACGCCTGCGCGCCGGCCGCCGCACCAGCGCCGCCCGCGGCCGGTACCGCCGCGGGTCCGGCCGCAGCGCCGGCGGGCCATCCCCCGGCGCCTGCGGTCAGGGCACCGGCGATGCCGGGGCCTGCGCCGGCCGCGGCCGGTGGCATCGGCGCACCCGCGCCCGCGCCGCCGGCGGCGGTCGCCGCATCGGTGGTCGGGCGCGCTGGGCCGCGCGCGGGCAGGCTGCCGTACTTGAGCTGCGGCAGCACGTTCTTCTGCCGCAGCAGCGCGTCGGTGTCGCGGTAGAGCTGCGCGATGGCCGGCGCGGCGTGCTCGCCGATCGCCTCGAGGATCGCGAGCCGCGCCTTGAGCCCGGTCTGCACCGAAGCCAGCGCGTCCTGCACGGCTTCGAGGATCGCGCGCGGGGCGAGCGGGTTGTCGGTGTCGGTGAAGCCGAGCTTCCCGAGCACCAGCCCGAGGCGCGCCTCGAGCGTGCCGAGGTCGGCCTCCGCGAGCGTCGAGATCTGACGCACCACGCGCGCGGCGGCGGTGTCGATCTCGAGGTCGTCGTCCCCCAGCAGCGACAGCTCGCTCCACGAGGTCTTGACGGCGGCGAACTCGCTCGCGGCGCCGGCGTCGGGCGGCGCGGTAGTCACGACGCGCTCCAGCCAGTCGCGGAAGCCGCGCTCGACCTGCGGCCGCAGCGTCGGCCAGTCGACCTGCGCACGGGTCATCAGGTCGCGGGTCTCGCGGTCACCGGCGCGCTCGGCATGCGCCCGGAAGGCTTCCGGCACGCGGGCCAGCGCCGCACCGATCGCACCGCCCAGCCGCTCGAGCGCAAGGGCCTGGCACTGCTTCAGCAGGGCGGCCGGGTGTTCGTCGAAACGATCGGACACGGGACGGACGGAGGGTCGGGCGGCGGGGGGCGGGGTGGGGGCCCTCGGCTTGTACACCAAAGAAGCGCTACCGCGGTGCACAAAACCGTCCGCGTTGTCGATAGCATCGCGCGCTTCCCGCCGTCGCACCCGCCGCCCGCATCCCCCTGTCCGCATCCCGGATGAATCGACTGCTGACCCACCACAAGCTCGCATCCGTCGCCGCCGCCTTCGTGCTGGCCGTCGTGGCGGCGGCCGTGCTGGCCCCGTGGGTGGTGCACTTCGATCCCGAAGAGACGTTCTTCGACGGGCTCACGCTCGAGGGCGCGCCGCTGCCGCCCAACGCGACGTACTGGTTCGGCACCGACCTGCTGGGTCGCGACCTGTTCGCCCGTGTCGTGCACGGCGCGCGCACGTCGCTGGTGATCGGGCTCGTGGCCAACGGCGTGTCGCTGTTGATCGGCACCACGGTCGGCGTGATCGCCGGCACGGCGCGCGGCTGGACCGGCACGGTGCTGATGCGCTTCACCGATCTGATGATGGCGTTCCCGGCGCTGCTGCTCGCGATCTGCCTCGCGGCGATCTTCACGCCGAGCCTGTGGATCGTCGCGATGGTGATCGCGATGGTGAACTGGGTGCAGGTGGCACGCGTCGTCTACTCGATGACCGTGTCGCTCGCGGAGCGCGAGTTCGTCGAGGCCGTGCGCAGCCTCGGTGCGACGCGTTCGCGCATCCTGCTGCGGCACATCGTCCCGCATCTGGTGCCCACGCTCGTGGTCTACGGCACGCTGGGCATCGCGACCACCGTGCTGCTGGAAGCGACGCTGTCGTTCCTGGGCATCGGCGTGCAGCCGCCGACGCCGTCGTGGGGCAACATCATCTTCGAGAACCAGAGCTACTTCTCGACCGCGCCGTGGCTGGTGTTCATCCCCGGCGCCGCGATCGTCGCGATGGCCGTCGCCTTCAACGTCCTGGGCGATGCGCTTCGCGAAGCCCTCGACCCGACGCTGCGCGGTCGCTGAGCCCCGCCATGCCGCGCTATCTCGCGTCGCGACTGGGCCAGGCCCTGCTGCTGCTGGTCGGCGTGAGCTTCGTCACCTTCGTGCTGCTCTACATCCTGCCGGCCGACCCCGCACGGCAGATCGCCGGTCGCAGCGCCACCCCCGAGACCGTCGCCGCGATCCGCGCGCAGCTGGGTCTCGACCAGCCCTTCCACGTGCAGTACGCGCGCTACCTCGGCAATCTCGTGCAGGGCGACCTCGGCCGCTCGTACGCGCAGAAGACCGACGTCGCCGAGATCGTCGCGTCGCGCCTGCCGGCCACGCTGCTGCTGATGGTCGCGGCGATCGTGTTCGAACTCGCCATCGGGCTGACCATCGGCGTCGTGGCCGCGGTGAAGCAGGGCTCGCGCACCGATCACGCGACGATGCTGCTGTCGTTCGTCGGCGTGTCGACGCCGCAGTTCGTGGGCGGCATCCTGCTGCTGTACGTGTTCGCGGTGCAGCTCGACTGGTTTCCGGTCGGCGGCTACGGCACCTGGCGCCACGTCGTGCTGCCGGCGCTCACGCTCGGGCTGCTCGGTGCCGGCTGGTACTCGCGCATGAGCCGCTCGGCGATGGTCGACGTGATGCGGCGCGACTTCATCCGCACCGCGCGCGCCAAGGGCGCGCCCGAGCGCCGGGTCGTGCTGCTGCACGCGCTGCGCAACGCGGCGCTGCCGGTGATCGCGATGATCGGCATCGACATCGGCCTGTTCATGTCGGGGGCCGTGGTGGTCGAGTCGGTGTACGGCTGGCCGGGCATCGGGCAGCTGGCCTGGCAGGCGATCCAGCAGGTGGACATCCCGATCATCCTCGGTGTCACGCTGGTGGCGGCGGTGGCCATCATCGCGGGGAACCTGCTGGCCGACCTGGTGGCCCCGTTCGTCGATCCGCGCATCCGGCTCGAGCGATGACCGCGCGCCGGGCGCCGTGCCGGCGCGAAATTCCATCGACATCGACCGCCCCGGGAACGTCGCGCCCGGGCGACACTCTCAGCGCCTCGGGCACCGCGCGCGCCCGGTCGCGCGGCCCCCGTTTTCCTTCCCTCCCATCGTTCAAGTGAGGACCTTCGCCATGCTCCGTCGCTCCCTTCTCGTCGCCGCGCTCGTCACCGCGCTCGGCCTCTCCGTCGCCGGCCCCGCGGCTGCACAGGACACGCCGAAGCAGGGCGGTTCGATCGTCGTCACGTACAAGGACGACGTCGTGACGCTCGACCCGGCCATCGGTTACGACTGGGTGAACTGGTCGATGATCAAGAGCCTGTTCTCGCGGCTGATGGACTACAGGCCGGGGACGTCGGAACTGATCCCGAGCCTCGCCGAGAGCTACGACATCTCGGCCGACGGCAAGACCTACACGTTCAAGCTGCGCAAGGGCGTCAAGTTCGGCAACGGCCGCGAGGTCGTCGCCGGCGACGTCAAGTGGTCGATCGAGCGCGTGGTCACGCCGAAGACCGAGAGCCCCGGCGCCGGCTTCTTCGACCCGATCAGCGGCGTCGACGCCTTCAAGAAGGGCAAGGCGAAGGAGATCAAGGGCATCACGGTCGTCGACCCCTACACGGTCAAGTTCACGCTCGACG
>JALORJ010000121.1 GCA_025459035.1 Burkholderiales bacterium | reverse complement strand
TGCCGTTCTGACTCCCTTCGCCACCGACGTTGAAGTTGAACGGCCCGCGCGGCAGCGCCGGGTCGGCGAAGAACTCCGATCCCAGCTGCGACGAGAAGCCGGTGCCGTTGAACTGCGCTCCGGCCCCGTCCGGCGCCGGCGTCGTCGTGCCGCCCCCGCGCCACACATCGGCGCTCGGCGAGACCGGGGTCAGCGGGTTCGAGATGTCGGCGTTGGTGCCCCAGCCGATGAACGTGCGGCTCGCGGTGTTCCACCACAGCGAGCCGTCGTTGGTCGACATGTTGTAGCCGGGCGGCAGCGTGGTGTCGGCGAGGTTGGTCTTGGCGCCGAGCACCTCGAAGTCCATCGATCCCGAATCGTCGACGACGAAGATCAGGTTCGGCTTCACCCGCCCCTGCGTGGCCATCGGCACGTCGGCGATGTCGGTGGTCTGTGCCTGCACGAGCGGGATCCACGAGGCCCAGGTCGTGATGCACGCGAGCAGGTACGCGGCGACACGCGTGCTCGCACGGTGGCGGGTCGGAGAAGACAAGGCGGTCGCGCCCATGGCGGTTCTCGCGGCGTGAAGGGGGGAACGGAATGCGGAGTGCGCGCGCGACAGGCTTCAGCGCGCGACGATCGACTGCGCCGTCACGACGGTGTTGCGCGGGCCTTCGACGCGCACGGTCACGCGGTAGCCGGTGAGGCGGTTGTTCACCGTCGGCCCGACCGAGCCCGCCTTGTTGCTGTCGGCGGTGGTGGTCGGGATCTGCGTGCACTGCTGCGTGACGCCCTCGATGTTGGTCGGGTCGACGTTGATCGCGCACATGCGCTCGATGGCGACGCGCACGCGGTTGCCGTCGATCTCCGCACCGGGCACGGTGCTCCACGTGAGGTCGGGGATGCCGTCCGCGGGCGTGGTGTCGGCCTGGAGCACCGGGAAGTACTGCGCGGCGGTGCCGGTCGCGGCGACCGTCGGATTGGTGAAGAACCCGGCCGGGCCGGCGATGCCGAGGAAGGCGGACTCGACGCCGGTGTCGACCGCGTGCAGCGCGGCGGTGCGCGACGCCATGTTGCCGGCGATCGTCGTGCCGGTGTCGGTGGATCGCACGAGCGCGATGCCGGCCAGGGTCAGCGCGACCAGCACGATCAGCGAGATGACCAGCACCACCCCGCGCTGACGAACGCGGGCGGCCGTGCGGGGTGCGACGCGGCCCATCAGAAGCTCTGCCACATGACGTTGCGCAGCGGGACGATGGTCTCGTACACGCGGTACCGGTAGCGCCGCCACTCGGCGTTGCCGGTCAGGTCGATGATCGGCGCCGGGGCGCCGGCGGTGTCGCGCCATGCGCACGGGCCGTTGGCATTGGTACCGGAGCCGTTCACGCAGGGGATGTCGAGGGTCTGCACGTTGTCGCGCTCGGGCAGCTGGCTGCGCGCGACCACGGCGACGCGGATCGCCTTGATGCGGCCGACCTCCGCGATACCCGGCGTGATCCACGGAGCGGCGGACGCGTTCACCCAGTTCGAGATGCTCTGGTCGTTCGCGTTGGCCGAGATGCCGTACTGCGCCTGCAGCGTCATGACGCCGTCGGCCAGCACGACATCGGCCGCCGCCACCCCGGGCAGAGGATTGAGGTCGAGCGTCACGAGCGCGCCTCCGCGCACGGCATCCGGGACCACACGGTACTCGACGCGCCGGAACGCGCCGAAGTTCGTGATCGTCGTCGGGGCCGCGGTGCGCGCCAGATAGCCGCCGGCCGGGAGCAGGTTGGTCAGATCGCCTGCGCCGGGGTTGTGCGGCGCGTCCGCGGTCGGCGCGACACCGATCGCGATGACGCCCTGGCCGATCAGCGCGTTGTCGATGCCGCTGACCTGCAGCCGCGTGCACGGCAGCGTGCTGAAGGCGTTGCCGACGACGATCTGATCGCCCACGCGGTAGGCGGCCGACGTGTTGCCACCGGTGCGCGCCGGGTTGTCGACGACAAGGCTCGCGACCGTGCCGCCGAACGGCTGCAGCAGCGTCGAGGGGGTCGCGCCGAACGGGGACGTCGAGTAGCTGACGCGAAGCGTGTCGGGCCCGTTGGTCGCGCCGTCGACGATCTGCGCCGGCATGAACGGGTCGAGCGTCTCGTTGGCCGCCCCGCGGCGCCAGCGCAGCTGCGAACAGGCCAGCAGATTGGCCGAGAAGAAGCCGTAGCCCCCCATGCGCAGGTCGCGCTCGATCAGGCCCAGCGCCATGAGGCCCGCTTCCTGCGCGTCGTTGGCGGCGGTGGTCGTGCGCTTCTGACCCTCGAACACCGAGAACGCCTGGAACACGATGATCATGCCGATGAGGCCGATCACCATGCCGATGAGGATGTCGATCAGGCCCATGCCGCGCGACCGTCGGACCGGAGAGCGCAGGGCGTGCGCGCGTGCCATCGGCCGTCAGCCTCCGAGCCGGGTCGACACGGTGTACGTGTGCTGCCCGGTCCGCGACACCCAGCACATGCGCACGGTGACCTGCGCGGTGTTGGTGGTGACGTCGCGATCGATCGCGATCGACTGCCGTGCCGCACCGGCGTCGGGGAGCAGGCGGGCGACGTTCTGGGTCCACGTGGTCACGCCGACGTGCGCCGAGTCCGATCCGGTCGGTGCGCAGATCGCGCCGCCGGGGCGGTGCTGGAACGGCGTCGGGTCGAACACGTTGCCGGCGGTGTAGCGGCCGGCCCAGATGCGCCCGATGATCTGGTCGGCGAGGAAGCTCGCGTCGGCGCGGTACTTCGCTTCCGAGCTGTTGCGGATCGACTGCGCCTGCAGCCCGATCAGGGCCATGATGCCGAGCGAGAAGATCAGGATGCCCAGCAGAGCCTCGATCAGCATCACGCCGCGCTGGCGCGACACACGCGGCGGGTGGGCGCGGACGCGTCGCATGTCAGGTCGCCGGGCAGGCCAGCGGCGACGTCGTGCCGACGGCGGGATCGCACAGACGCACTTCGCCCCCGGCCGCGACGAGCACCCGCAGACACCGCACCTCGCCGGTGTCCCCGCTCACGCAGGCGCCGTTCGGGTGCGAGAAGTCGATCCGGATCGGGTTGGCCGGCAGCGGGTTCACCAGACCGTTGCCGAGGAACACCACCGTCGCCTGCGATGCGGCGACCACCACGCGCCCACCGCCTTCGCCGGCGCCGCGCACCGCGACCTGCACCCAGTTGCCGGCCTCGCGATCGAAGCGCTGGATCACCCAGCCCCCGCCGTTGGCGTCCGTCAGCGTCCAGCGCGCCGGCGTGTTGCTGCGGACGGCCTCGTTGCGCGCCTGCCGGATCGCGCCGTTGACCGACTCCGCCGCGGTCCGCACCTGGCTGTTGGCGATCCACTCGCGAAACGACGGCACGGCAAGCGCCATCAGCAGCGACATCATGGCGAGCCCGACGAGGAACTCGATCAGCGTGACCCCGGTGGCGCGGAGCGGGCGCGATGGCTTCACGGTCAGCAGTTGCTCGGTTTCTTCGTGACCCAGCAGTTGGTCGCCGGAATCGACCAGCCCTGCGCCGTGGGGACGGCCACCGTCGTGCGGACCGCCTGATCGTCGATGCGCAGCACGAAGCCGCCGGTGCCTTGCGCATCGATGCCGGTCGCGTCGAGCAGGTAGGTCTGCCCGGCGGTCGCCCCGGCGGCGCAGCTGTAGGTGAAGTACTGGCTGGTCGGCAGCGTGAACGGCGGCAGTCCGGTGGCGGTGCCGCCACAGGCCACCGGGAAGCTGCGGTTGTCCTGGAAGTACTGCTCGAGGCGCACGCGCGTGGCGCCGAGCATCGCCTGCGCGTCGGTCAGCTTGCCGCGGATCACGTAGTCCCGATAGGCGGGAATCGCGATCGCGCCGAGGATCCCGACGATCACGCAGGTGATCAGCACTTCGATGAGGGTGACGCCGCGTTGCCGTTTCATGGACAGGGGTTCCGGTCGAGGTTGAAGGATCGCCAGCGTGCGCCGGCCGCGCCAATCGCGCGCCGACGAGCGGTCGGTCCGGCGGAATATCCGGCGCCGCGCCCGGGGGCGGCAACGGCCCGGCGTGCGCTCCAGTCCGGGCCGCACCCCGGTCAGCGGCCGCTGAACCGCGGCGGACGCTTCTCGAGGAACGCGTGAACGCCCTCGGCGAAGTCGGCCTGCGCGCCGGCCTCGCGCTGCAGGGCCAGCTCCAGCGCCATCTGCGTGTCGAAGTCGTTGTCGGGCGACGCGAGCAGCGCGCGGCGGATGCGGGCGTAGGCGCCGGTCGGCCCGGCCGCGAGCTTCGCGGCGAGCTGCTCGACAGCCGCCGGGAAGTCGGCGTCGTCGACGCACTTCCAGATCATTCCCCAGCGCTCGGCGTCTTCGGCCTTCACCGGTTCGGCGAGCATCGCCATTCCCATCGCGCGCGGCAGGCCCGCCAGCCGCGGCAGCGTGTAGGTCCCGCCGGCGTCCGGGATCAGCGCGATCTTCGCGAATGCCTGCAGGAAGCTCGCGGACCGCGCCGCGATCACGATGTCGCAGGCGAGCGCGAGATTGGCGGCCGCTCCGGCGGCCACCCCGTTCACCGCGGCCACCACCGGAATCGGCAGAGCCCGCAGCCGCGCGAGCAGCGGGTTGTAGTTGCGCTCGAGCGTGGCGCCGACGTCGAGCGGCGCGGCGCCGGCGTCGCTCTCGGACAGGTCCTGTCCGGCCGAGAAGGCGCGGCCGGCGCCGGTCAGCACCAGCACCCGGGCCCCGCTGTCGGGGGCCTCGACGCGGTCCATCGCGTCGCGGATCTCCGCGTGCATCTCGGCGGTGAAGGCGTTGAGCCGCGCGGGGCGCGACAGCACGAGCGTCGCCACGCCGTCGCGGAGCGAGAAGTCGATCGATCGATAATCCACTGGGTCGAGCCTCTGGTTCGTTGTCCCGGCCGCCGCGCTGCGCGTGGCGGTCCTCCTGCCTTCCGTCACGGAGCGAAGTCCCCCATGAACCACGAAAACATTCTCGTCGAAACGCGCGGCAAGGTCGGGCTGATCACGCTGAACCGACCCAAGGCGCTCAACGCACTTTCGCCCGCGCTGATGCGCGAACTGGCCGCGGCGCTGGATGCGTTCGAGGCCGACGAGAACATCGGCGCGATGGTGATCACCGGCAGCGAGCGTGCGTTCGCCGCCGGTGCCGACATCAAGGAGATGCAGACCAAGGGCTACATGGACGTCTACAAGGGCGACTTCATCACGGCCGAGTGGGAGCGCGTGACGCGCTGCCGCAAGCCCGTGATCGCCGCGGTCGCCGGTGTCGCCCTCGGCGGGGGCTGCGAGCTCGCGATGATGTGCGACTTCATCCTCGCGGCCGACAACGCGCGCTTCGGCCAGCCCGAGATCAACCTCGCGATCATCCCCGGCGCCGGCGGAACCCAGCGCCTGCCCCGCTTCGTCGGCAAGAGCAAGGCGATGGAGATGTGCCTGCTCGGTCAGGCGCGCTACATGGACGCCGCCGAAGCCGAGCGCTGCGGTCTGGTGAGCCGGATCGTGCCGGTCGCGCAGCTCGTCGACGACGCGGTCGCGACCGCCGCGAAGATCGCCGAGCTGTCGCTGCCGATCGTGATGATGGCCAAGGAGAGCGTGAACCGCGCCTTCGAGACCACGCTGGCCGAAGGCGTGCATTTCGAGCGTCGCCTGTTCCACTCGACCTTCGCGACCGAGGACCAGAAGGAGGGCATGGCGGCCTTCGTCGAGAAGCGCAAGCCGAGCTTCCGCCAGCGCTGAGGCCGCTTCGCGCGGGGTGTCGCCCGGCGGTCGTCGTGGCTATACTCCGCGCCCTTGCAGGCCGGTGTAGCTCAGTTGGTAGAGCAGCGCATTCGTAATGCGAAGGTCGTAGGTTCGACTCCTATCTCCGGCACCAGATGCAGTCACGAAGGGCAGCCCGCGCGGGTTGCCCTTCGTGCTTTCGGGCCGCGCGCATCGCGGCGGCCCGCGTCGACGAGAGGGCTTGCATGCATCGATCGGTCCGTCCGCTGGCTTCGCTGGTCCTGATCGCGGTGGTCGTGGCGCCGTGCACCGTGCGCGCCGAGGACGACGGCGACGAGTTCTTCGCGCTGATGCAGAAGCCGAAGGCGCGCGAGCAGGTGATGCGCTACATCGACGCCGCCGCCGACAAGTGGGAGGGCCGCGGACCGATCTGCACCCCCGAGACCGATCGCGCGAACGCCCGCTTCCAGGCCGTCTACGACTGGCTCGAGGCGCATCCCGACGAGCGCTGGCGGCCGCAGCGCTACGTGATCGTGCAGGGGCTGCGGGCGCGCTATCCGTGCCCCGCGTCGGGCGCCGCCGCCGGCCCGGCCGATCGCTGATCCCGCAGGAGCACCGCATGAAGATCGTCGACGTCGTCGCCCACCCGCTGCGCATGCCGCTCGCGCAGCCGTTCGCGTTCTCGCAGGGCTGGGTGCGCCATCGCAACGCGACCCTCGTCGAGGTCGTCACCGACGCCGGTCTGGTCGGCTGGGGCGAGGCGTTCGCGCAGGGGCTCGAACCGCCGCAGATCGCCGCCGCCACCCTCGAGTCCGCGCTCAAGCCGCTCGTGCTCGGTGCCGACCCGCGTGACACCGAGGTGCTGTGGCACCGCATGTACCACGCGACCCGCGACTACGGCCGCAAGGGCACGGTGATCGCCGCGATCAGCGCCATCGACGTCGCGCTCTGGGATCTGTGCGGCAAGGCTGCGGGGCTGCCGGTGCACCGGCTGCTCGGCGGTGCCTTCCGCACCCGGGTGCAGGCGTACGCGACCGGCTTCTATCGCATCGCGGGGCAGGGCGAGGCGCCGCGGCTGGCCGACGAGGCGCGCGCGCATCACGCGGCAGGACTGCGGGCGATGAAGGTCAAGCTGGGCTACGGCCTTGCCGACGACGTGGCCGTGATGGCGGCCGTCGCCGACGCGGTCGCGGGTCGGGACGTCACGCTGATGATCGACACCAATCACGCATACGGCGTCGGCGACGCGATCCGCCTCGGGCGGGCGCTGGCGGACCACCAACTGCGCTGGTACGAGGAGCCCGTGGCCCCCGAGCACATTGCCGGCTACCGCGAGGTGCGCGATCGCGTGCCGATGCCGGTGGCCGGCGGCGAGAACGAGCACACGCTGTACGGCTTCCGCGACTTCCTCGCCGCGGGTGCGGTCGACATCGCGCAGCCGGACCTCTGCTCGGTCGGCGGCTTCACCGGCGCGAAGCACGTGATCGCGCTCGCGCAGGCGCACGGTGTCCAGATCAATCCGCACGTGTGGGGGACGGCGGTGGCGCAGGCCGCGTCGCTGCAGCTGATCGCGGCGGTGCCGGTCGCGCACCACAGCGTGTTCGCACAGGAGCCGATCTTCGAGTTCGACCGCTCGGCGCATCCGTTCCGCGAGCAGCTGGTCGATGCGCCCGTGCGCCACGTCGACGGCTGGGTCAGCGTTCCCGA
>JALORJ010000120.1 GCA_025459035.1 Burkholderiales bacterium | reverse complement strand
CGGCGCCGGCTTCATCGGCGCGAACTTCGTGCTCGGCTGGTGCGCCCGTCACGACGAGCCTGTGGTCAACCTCGATGCGCTCACGTACGCCGGCAACGTCGCAAGTCTGGCGCCGCTGGCCGGCAACCCGCGCCATGTCTTCGTGCGCGGCGACATCGGCGACGCGGACCGCGTGGCGCACCTGTTCGCCGCGCATCGCCCGCGCGCCGTCGTGCACTTCGCGGCCGAGAGCCACGTCGATCGCTCGATCCACGACGCCGCCGCGTTCATCCAGACCAATGTGGTCGGCACACACACGCTGCTCGAATGCGCGACGCGCCACTGGGTCGACGCGACCGGTCGCGATCCCGCGTTCCGCTTCCTGCACGTGTCGACCGACGAGGTCTACGGCTCGCTCGGCCCCGACGACGCGGCATTCTCCGAGACGACCCCGTACGCCCCGAACAGCCCGTACGCCGCGAGCAAGGCCGCGTCCGACCATCTCGTGCGCGCATGGCATCACACGCACGGCCTGCCGACGCTCACGACGCACTGCTCGAACAACTACGGTCCGCTGCAGTTCCCCGAGAAGCTGATCCCGCTGATGCTGCTGAATGCACGCACCGGCAAGCCGCTGCCGGTGTACGGCGACGGCGCCAACGTGCGCGACTGGCTGCACGTGTCGGACCACTGCGCCGCGCTGCGGGTGGTGCTCGACCGGGGGGTGCCAGGGCGCACGTGGAACATCGGTGGCAAGGCCGAGCGCCGCAATCTCGATCTGGTGCATGCGCTCTGCGGCATCCTCGACACCATGTGTCCCGATTCGCCGCACCGCCCGCACGCCTCGCTGATCACCTTCGTGACCGATCGTCCCGGGCACGACCGCCGCTACGCGATCGATGCCGCTCGCATCGCGGCCGAACTGGGCTGGACGCCCGCAGTGCGTTTCGAGGACGGGCTCGCGCAGACCGTACGCTGGTACCTCGACCACGCGGCATGGGTCGACGGGGTCACGAGCGGCCGCTATCGCGACTGGGTCGACCTCCACTACGGGAGCACCGTCGCATGACGCAGGTCCGCCGCGGCATCCTGCTCGCCGGCGGCGCCGGCACACGCCTGCACCCGGTCACGCAGGTGGTCAGCAAGCAGTTGCTGCCCGTGTACGACAAGCCGATGGTCTGGTACCCGCTGTCGACGCTGATGCTGGCCGGCATCCGCGACGTGCTGCTGATCTCGACGCCGCAG
Source organism: Burkholderiales bacterium (assembly GCA_025459035.1). GTDB lineage: Bacteria > Pseudomonadota > Gammaproteobacteria > Burkholderiales. The sequence goes on along the minus strand of JALORJ010000120.1, from coordinate 6,198 downwards.
GACCTGCCGCGCTTCGAGCAGCTGCTGGGCGATGGCAGCGCGTTCGGGCTGTCGCTGCGCTACGCGGTGCAGCCCGCGCCCGACGGCATTGCCCAGGCGTTCGTCATCGGCGCCGACTTTCTCGGCGCCGCTCCCTGCGCGCTGGTGCTGGGCGACAACATCTTCTACGGCAACGAGCTGTCGACCGACCTGCGGCGCGCGGCGGCGCGCCCCGACGGGGCCACGGTGTTCGCCTATCCGGTGACCGACCCCGAGCGCTACGGTGTGGTCACCTTCGATGCCGACGGTCGCGCCACCTCGATCGAGGAGAAGCCCGCGAAGCCCGCGTCGCGCCACGCGGTGACCGGGCTGTACTTCCACGATGCCGACGTCGTCGACGTCGCGCGGTCGCTGCGGCCGTCGCCGCGCGGCGAGCTCGAGATCACCGACGTGAACCGCTGGTATCTCGAGCGCGGGCGTCTCGACGTCGTGCGCCTGGGCCGCGGCCACGCGTGGCTCGACACCGGCACGCACGAGTCGCTGATCGAGGCCTCGGTGTTCGTGCAGACGGTCGAGAAGCGGCAGGGGCTGAAGATCGCGTGCCTCGAGGAGATCGCGTGGCGTGCCGGCTGGATCGACGCCGACGCGGTGCAGCGTCGGGCCGATGCGATGGGGCGCGGCACGTACGCCGAGTACCTGCGGCAGCTGCTTCGCGAACCGCTCGCGTGACGCCCGATCTGCTGGTCGTGCAGCCGTGGTTCGGCGCACCGGGCCACCCGGCGCAGTCGACGCTGCAGACCGCGCGCGTGCTGGCCGGCGGGCCGCTGTCGACGGGCTGGCTGCTCGCGCGCGATCCGCGTGCCGAACCGCCGGCGCTCGCGGCGATGGCCGATGCGATCGGCCGGACCGGACCGACGTGGCGCTACCCGGTCGCGCAGGCGTCGCTGCGCGCGGGCACGTGGCGCGCGATCGGAGCGCTCGCGCGGCTACGTCGCGACGGCGTGGTGCCTGCGCATGTGCTGTTTCTCGACGGCCATCTGGCGCTGCTCGCGCTCGCGTGGCCGTGGGCCCGGCGCGCGATCGGCACGCACGCGCAGGTCGGGCTGCTGTACCTCGCGGGTCCCGAGCGCATCGCCGCCACGCCAGGCTTGCGTGGACGCGTCGCGGCGCTGCTGCGCGACCCGCGCTTCACGCTGTTCCTGCGCACGGACGAACTGCGCGACGCGTGGCGATCGGCCTTCGGCGCCGCGCGCCGCATCGACACGCTGCCGAGCCTCGAACTCGCGGCCGACCCGCACGACGTCGCCGCACCAGCAACCGTACCCGTGCCGCGCACCGCGACCACCGACGCGGACGTGCTGCGTGTCGCGGTCCTCGGCCAGCTGCGGCCGGGCAAGGGCCTCGACTGGCTGGTGCCCCGCCTGCGTGATCGCGCCGACGTGACACTCACCGTCGCCGGGCCGTTCTTCGATTCGGCGCACCGCGCGGCGCTGCCGATGCTGGCGGACCTGCCCGGACTGCAGGCCGGCTGGCATCCCGAGGCCACGCTGCTCGCGATCGCACGCGCGCAGGACTGGCCGCTGATGCTGTACGACGGCTGGGACGCCCGCATGGAGGCGGCCACGCTGTTTCTCGCCGCGCGTGCGGACACGCCAGTGGTGGCAGTCGATGCCGGCTGGTGCGGACGCATGCTGACGGGCTTCGGCGTCGGCATCGGCGTCGCGCCCGGGACGCGTCCGGACGCCGACTGGTTCGCGGCGCTGCCGCGGCGCGCCGACGCGCGGCACGCGCGCTACCGCGACGGCCTGGCCCGCTTCCGCGAGGCCTGCGGACCGACGGCGATGCGCGCGCGGTTCGTCGCCGCCTTCACCGCGCCCGGCTGAAGGCCGCCGTGTACCTCGAACATCTGCTGCCGGCGAAGCTCGCCGCGCTGGCCGACCCCCGCAGCTTCCTGCTGCGGCTCGCGCATCCGACGCTGGTGTCGTTCGGACTGCTGGCCAACCTCGCGTCGCTGCGTCGGCGCGGCCTGCTCGGCACGATCGACGCCGTCATCGACGTGGGTGCCAACAGCGGCCAGTTCGCCTTCATGGCCAGCCGCGTCTGGCCGCATGTGCCGGTGCACTCGTTCGAGCCCGACCCCGACGTATGCGCGCAGCTCGAAGCGACCTGCACGCGGTTTCGCATCGCCGGGACACGACATGCGCTCGCGCTGGCCGACGCGGACGGGACACGCGTGTTCCACCGCCAGCGCGACAGCGTGCAGAGCTCGCTGCTTGCGCGTACCGACGCCGACGCCGTCGGCACCTTCGAGGTCGCGACGCGGCGCCTCGACACGCTGGTGCCACACCCGGTCGACGCCCAGCGCGCCTTGCTGAAGATCGACGTGCAGGGCGCCGAACTCGACGTGCTGCTGGGCGCGACCGGCATGCTCGACCGCGTGCACGCAGTGATCGTCGAGGTGTCGTTCGTGCGCAGCTATGCCGGCGGCGCCGACGCGCTGGCGGTCGCGCGCTGGCTGACCACCCACGGCGTCCGTCTGTTCGACCTGCTCGACACGCTGCGCCTCGATGCAGCGCAGGGCGCGGGCCTGAAGGAAGCCGATCTGCTGTTCGTTCGGGCGTGACGCGTGCTGCCGTGAAGATCAGCATCGCCGTCCCGTCGTTCAACCACGTGCGCTGGCTCGACGCCAACCTCGACAGCCTTGCGTGCCAGGACCATCCGGACTTCGAGGTGCTGATCGCCGACGGCGGCTCGACCGACGGGTCGCTCGATCGCATCGCGGCGCGCGTGTCGCGCGACACGCGCTTTCGCCTCGTCAGCACCGCCGACGCAGGACAGGCCGATGCCATCCGCCGCGCCTTCGCGCACGCGAGCGGCGACGTGCTGGGCTTCCTCAACTCGGACGACTGCTATCTCGCACCCGACGTGCTGAGCGGCGTCGCGCGCGTCTTCGACGCGCATCCCGACGCAGGGCTCGCGAGCTTCACCGGGCGTTATCTCGACGCCGACGGCCGCGACACGGGTCCGGTACGGCTGCGCTACCACCCGCTCGACTCGCTCGCGAACCTGCGCTGGCGCAGCTCGGTGCTGCAGCCCGCGACCTTCTGGCGCCGCGCGGTCTGGGACACGGTCGGCTTCGACCCGTCGTTCCACTACTGCTTCGACGCGCTGTTCTTCTGGGAGGCGTGGCGGCGCTTCGGCTGGGTCGAGGACGCGAAGCCGGTGGCCGGCTACCGGCTGCACGGCGCGAACAAGTCGGCAGGCGTGCGCGCCGTGCGCGTGCGCGAACTGGCGCGCTTCGAGCGCATCAAGTTCGGCCGTGGCAGCGCGCGCGCGCGCTTTCTCGACCGCATTGCCGCGCTGATCGAGCGCGCCGACCGCTGGCCCGTGCATGGCGCGCGCGTCAAGCGGCTGGCCTACCTCGCGGTCAACAGCCTCGCGTTCGCGACGGCGTACCGCACGCCGTCGATCTGAGAACCCGTGAAGCCATCCCCCACACCCGCTCGAACGCACCTGACGGCGCCGCTCGGCGTCGCGAATGCTAGCCGTGGAGCCCGCCACGGCTGCGCTTCGCGGCTTTGTCGACACCGCCAGTCGCACTCGCTCGGGCGCGGCGAGTTTCTTCACGGGTTCTGAGCGCACGCACCGGCATGCGGATCAGCGTCATCACCGTCGTGCGCAACGGAGCAGCCACGATCGCGGACACGCTCGATGCCGTGGCCGCCCAGACGTATGCCGACCTCGAGCACCTGGTGATCGACGGCGCGTCGACCGACGCCACGGTCGACATCGTGCGGGCGCGCGGCGCGCGCGTCGCGACGCTCGTGTCCGAGCGCGATGCCGGGCTCTACGACGCGATGAACAAGGGGCTGCGCCTGGCGACCGGGGACGTGGTGGGCTACCTCAACGCCGACGACGTGTTCGCGCATCCGCACACGCTCGCGCGCATCGCGCAGGCGTTCATGCTGCAGCGTGCGGACGCCGTGTGGGGCGATCTGCTCTACGTGCGCCCCGACGATCTGTCGCAGGTGGTGCGCTACTGGAAAAGCGAGCCGTGGCGTGCGGGCCGCGTCGCCGGCGGCTGGATGCCGCCGCATCCGACGCTCTACGTGCGCCGCGAGCGGCTGCTGCGTCTCGGCGGATTCGACACGCGCTGGCGCTGGCACGCCGACTTCGATCTCGTCGTGCGGCTGTTCGCGGACCCGACGTTGCGCGGCGTCCATCTGCCCGACGTGCTGGTGCGCATGCGCACCGGCGGCCACACCAATCGCTCGATCGGCAACGTGCTGCGCGGCAACCGCGAGTCGCGCGCGATCCTCGCGGAGCACGGCGCGGGCAACGGGTTCACCTTGCTGGCCGGCAAGCTGCGTCATCGCGTGCCGCAGTTCTTCCGACGCCCCCCGCGCGGCGATGCGTGAGCGACGGCGGGCGGCCACACGCCTGCTGGTGACCGGCGCCACCGGCCTGGTCGGGCGTCGCCTCGTGGCCGACGCGCTGGCGGCCGGGTTCGACGTCACCGCGGCGGTCCGCGACGCGGCGCGCGCCGTCGGTCGTGTCCCTGACGCCGCGCGCGTCGTCGCGGTCGGAGACCTCGGTCCGGCGACCGACTGGACCGCGGCGCTCGACCGCGTCGACGTGGTGATCCACTGCGCCGGTCGCGCGCATGTGGTCGACACCGACGCGGCGGCCGGCGAGGCCGCGTTCCGTCGCGTGAACCATCTGGCGACCGTCGCCCTCGCGCAGGCGGCGCAAGGCCGTGCGCGCCGGCTGGTGTTCGTGTCTTCCCTGAAGGTGCTGGGTGAAGCCAGCCCGGCCGAGCGACCGTGGACCGGTGACGAGCCCCCCGAACCGCACGATGCGTACGCGCGCAGCAAGGTCGCCGCCGAGATCGCGCTCGAGACGCTGCACGCCGAAGGCCGCATCGACGTGGTGGTGGTGCGCCCGCCGCTGGTCTACGGCCCCGGGGTGGAGGCCAACTTCCTGCGGCTGTGGTCCGCGGTCGCGCGCGGCGTGCCACTGCCGCTCGGGGCCGTGCACAACCGGCGCAGCCTGCTGTACGTGGGCAATCTCGCGTCGGCGCTGCTCACCTGTGCGACGCATCCGCAGGCCGCGGGCGGACGCTTCGTCGTCGACGACGGCGCACCCGTGTCGACGTCGCAGCTCGTGCGCGACATCGCGCAGGCGCTCGGTCGTCGCCCGCGGCTGCTGCCGGTGCCGACCGCGGTGATGCGCGCCGCCGGCTGGATCCTGGACCGCGAGGCCGCGGTGCACCGGCTGGTCGGCGACCTCGCCGTCGACGCGTCGGCGCTGCGGACCGCGACGGCGTGGGCCGCGCCGTTCACGCGCGCGCAGGGCCTCGCCGAGACGGCGGCGTGGTGGTGGACGAGGGCGCCCGGGCGCCGACCGGCCGACAACCCGTGAAGCCACCCACCCGCCCACGCGACCTCGGCTGGCGGCGCCGCTCGGCATTGCGAGTGCTCGCCGTGGTGCCCGCCACAGCTGCGCTTCGCGCCTTGATCGACACCGCCCGTCGAACCCGCTCGGGCGCGCCAGATTGCCTCGCAGGTTCCGAGGTGTCGCATGCGCCGACGGACGGCTGAACCGGTCGGCGGACTCGCAGGTTCGATTCCTCGGGAGCAGGGAACCCTGGGCTTACAATCTGACGATCGGATCGTCAATCTGTAAAGAATGAAGCTCATCGAGCGGACAGCGGCTTCCTCGCTTCGCAGGCTCGCACGCGGTTTTCCCGTGATCGTCATCACCGGCCCGCGCCAGTCCGGCAAGACGACGCTCGCGCGATCGATCTTCCCCGATCTGCCGTATCTGTCGATGGAGATGCCGCAGATGCGCGCCTTCGTGGAAGGCGATCCGTCGCTGTTCCTCGAACGCTACGGCGACGGGGCCGTGATCGACGAGGCCCAGGTCTTCCCCGAGCTGTTCTCGTGGCTGCAGACGCATGTCGACCTGTCGGGCCGCATGGGACGCTTCGTGCTCACCGGCTCGCAGAACCTCGTGCTGTCGCGTACCGTGTCGCAGAGTCTCGCCGGTCGCGCCGGCCTCGTGCAGCTGCTGCCGCTGTCCTGCGCCGAGCTGCGGGCGGGCGGACGGCTGCCGGACTCGCTGGACGAGGCGGTGTTCCTCGGCGGCTATCCCGTCGTGCACGCGCGCGATGTCCGGGTGTCCGACTGGTTCGACGGCTACCTGAGCTCGTACATCCAG